>JADYYF010000030.1 GCA_020853795.1 Candidatus Zixiibacteriota bacterium | reverse complement strand
GGGGCGCATCGGACCAGCGCGATCGAGGCAACACAGGTCTACACGGAGGCGGCGCTGCGGGAAATCTATCTGGCGGATGCGGTGCGGCGGGCGGTGCCGAGGGTCGAGGCGTTGGCTCCGCGTCTGGGACCGATCATGACGCAGCGGCAGGTGATCGGGCGTGACGGCAAGCAGTATGTCGAGACGCTGTATCACTTCCGCGAGCGGAATCCCGGGACGGAGCGCAACTACGCGGAACAGTTTATCATGCGACAACTGGGTTGGCCGTCGCGCATGGAGCGGGCGGTCGAGGAAGTGCTGGGCGTAAGTCCGCGGACGCAGCGGAAGGCGGCACAAGTGATTACGGCCGGGTTCTATCGCACGTTGATCGGTGCGGCGCTCGATACCGGAGTGAAGAATCTTACGCAAGGGATCAACACGCTTTCGGAGTTCGGACTGGCGCCGACGCTCAAGGGCTATGCGGAGCTTCTGACTTCGAGCGGTCGGAAGGTGGCGAAGGATGCGCGGCTGCTGGAGGACTACGAGCCGCTGCTCTATGGCGGCGAGTTGAAGCTGGGGTTCGGCGCGCTCAGGAAGTTTGACGATGTTGTGCTTTCGGGTCCGATGCGGTTTGCGGAGTTCGTGAATCGCGGGGCTTCCTATCACGCGGCGATGGATGTGGCGATCAAGGGCGGTATGGCGGTCGAGGATGCTCATGTCTACGCGTTGGAGATGGTGCGCAAGCTGCAATTCGCCTACGGGAAAACGCACATCAGTCCGCACGTGCAGAGTGCTCTGGTGCGACCGCTGTTTCAATTCACGTCGTATCCGATTAAGCAGGCGGAGTTGATGTACCGCTGGGCGACCGAAGGCCCGGAGGGTCAGAAGAAGCTTCTGCGCTACCTGGCCACGACCGGAGCGCTGGTGATGGGCGGCAAGTATGGGGATCTGGACTTGTCGGGGGTGTTCTTTGATCCGTTTGTCATGGTCGATCCAGACGGTGAAGGCGGCACACAACTGCCGTTCAGCGAGGATCGGGTGAAATTCTCGTGGGACAAGCTGGTGCGATCCGGCTTCGTTCCCCAAGGGCCGGCGCCGGTGATCTCGGTCCCGATCAAGGTGGTGGAGTTGGCGCTGGAGCGTGACCCGAGGGAGCGCAAGTTGAAGTTCGACGATCTGAAGCGGATCATCCCGAATCGGTACGCGGCCAAGTTGTACGAAATCTATCAGGACGCCCGGCGGGGTTATCGTGTGACGGGGCGCGATCGGCGTCTGGTGGATGTGAGTCCGCGCGATCTGATCCTGCGGGCGCTGGGGTTCCGGTCGAATGAGTGGGAGCGGGTGAAATCGCAGCGGGAGCGAGTGGTCGAGGTCGAGGAGTACTACTACGCGCAGCGGCGGAAGTTCATTGACCTGGCGCTAGATGGTGAGGGCGACAAGGCGCGGGAGGCCTTTCAGGGGTTGGCGGATAAGTACCCGTACCTGGTGCCGCGGTTTCTCAAGTCGATCACGGCTGAGGCGTTGGTCGAGGAGGCGAAAAAGAAGCGGATGACTGCCGATCAGCGATTCTTTGATAACAGTCTACGCGAGACGATCCGGGAGCAGGAGCGGCGGCGATGATTCTGGCGACTGCGACGATTGAGCCGGCGAATTCAGCCGGCGAACTGTTGACGGGAGCGCAGTGCCGGGCGCTGCGTTTGGCCTGCCGGCGCACGCTGCGGGAGGTCGGGGCTGAGGCGGGTATTCATCTGGAGGAAGTCTGTGCATTCGAGAGCGGGCGGATCAAGCTGGGTGAGAAGCGGCTGAGGCGTCTGCAGCGGGCGCTTGTCGTTCTGCAGACCGCTCCACGGGGTGGTCGGGTGAATCCCGATCGGCGAGTGGGGTTGGAGGAGCCGTTGACGCGTCATGAGCAGTGGGTGTTTCGGCGGTATTGCAGCCGGTGGACTGCGCGCGGATTGGGGCGGTTGAACGTCGAGAAGTTTGCCGTGGCGGTGAATGAGATCCTGAGGCGGCCGGTGCTCTATGCCTGCATTGAGCCGCGGGCGACGTTGAGTCCGGTACTCGTTGAAGGGGATTGACGTCTCCGGATTTCCTGCTATATTTCCATGTGACCTATCGACAGCATTTAATCTCTCTGATCATCGGCTGGGCGGTGATGATTGTCATTGCCGTGTTGGTACTCGGGACCGACACGATCAAGGTCGTGGTGATCTTCGGAGGCGGTCTGGTGATCCTGTCTTTTGTCCTGGCCTATGTGCTGGAGCATGGCGGGCGGGTGATCAGAAAGTGGAAGTTGAATGCGGAGGCAGAGAGGGTTTTCGGTGGATACGGTCGCAACGGGAAGCTGCTGTTTACCGGCATTTGGCCGGATCATCCGGTCTACGATCTTGAGACTGGTGAGGAAGTGGGGGAGTCGATCACAGCCGGCTCCTACATGAAGGCGCAGCGGATCTCGGAGGAAGAAGGGGAACGGTTGTTGAAGTCGATTGGGGTGGAGATTCGGAAGAGGTAGGGGGCAACCGTCAAGCCACTAGTGAGTAGGCAGAGGTAGCGGGAGCCTAGTTTCGTCAAGATTGCGCGCAGTTTGGACCGCGACGGAGATGCACCAGGAAACTGGGAGGTAGATCTTCCTAATGGTATATTGGCCTTCGACTGCGATCCAAATTGTTGTGGTCTGCGTTGGTACTCTGGTGTTCTCTTGCCGGCCGGGAGTCTGTGCTTGAGCAATGGGGCAAGCGATCGAGAAGTGGCGGGAGATGATCGCGAGGGTTGGGAACGTATCGGTCTCATCGTCATCTAGCTGGCGCGACATCTATGCATTGCAGGATGGGTTTTGCGATCTAGAGAAGTAAAGATGGGTGAGTTGGCTACAATATTAACGGTATCTAATAGTGACCTTGCGTCCCTCAGCGCGGAGCAAGCGGTAGACGTTTTTCGCTCGCTTCTCTGGGCAGAGGCCACAGCCAATGGCATCGCAGCGAGTCTGATCAATGTCCCTTCCGCGATCACGGTTGCAGATGGAGGAGTTGACGCAGAAGTCTACGTCTCAGCTGATAAGACGTGTCATGGGCTCCTTGAGCCTGGAATCAATCGATACCAAATAAAAACAGGGCATGCGTCGTTAGCAGAGCAATCGACCGTCAGACAAATCCTCTTCGGACGAACTGGCGGTGTCCTCCGACCGAAGATAAAGAGTTGCCTTGATCAAGGTGGCAGATTCGTCATTGTATACTTCGGTACTGACCTACCCGAGACGGAGCAAGGTGCTCTTGTTGCGAAATACGCAGAGGCGCTCAAGTCAGTAGCTCCCTCCTGTCCAAAGCCACGCATTGAAATCTGGCAACAAAACCAGATTCTTGGTTTTCTTAACAAGTTCCCGTCGCTTTCACTTCGTGTGAATCATCGGACGGCAGCCAGGTTTCAATCTATGAACAGCTGGTCTAAGGATGATGATATGCAGAAGCAATTCATCGCTGACTCCGATCAGTCTGACGCAATACAGTCTCTGGTCTCCGTCCTCGTGGCTCCAACATATGGAAGGGCTACGCATGCTCGAGTTCTTGGTGATCCGGGTATCGGTAAGACTCGATTGGTACTAGAGGCTCTGAGCAGCCGTAGTGACTTGGCTCCGCTTGTCATTTACTGCCGCACTGCGGCCTATTTTCTTGATAGTGATCTTGAAAACGAGCTTCTGCGCGACGACGCCACTTTCCGGGCGGTCCTCGTTGTTGATGAATGCAATTCAGACGAATCTGCGCGAATCTGGAACCGCTTTGCTAATCGAGGGGATCGGATCAAGCTGATAACCTTGTTCACTGAGAGGGACCGTCGCCCTGGCGACACGATATACATAGATGCTCCGCGCCTTAGCGACAATAACATCCAGAAGATACTTGAGAGCTACGGAATCTCGAAAAGTCTCGCGAATCGGTGGTCTGATTTCTGCGGTGGATCGCCGAGAGTTGCCCATGTCATTGGCCAGAACGTGATCAGCGAGTCTCCAGACGTACTTGCCCAATCTGATAAAAACAGTATTTGGGATCGATACGTCGCTGGCTCGGATGATGTTGAGAGTGAGAGGGTGCACAAACGAAGAGTTGTGCTACGTTTTCTGGCGCTGTTCAAAAGATTCGGCTTTGAACCACCGCTAGCTGCGGAATCTGATCTCATTTTCAAACTGATAAGCACGTGGGACAGCAACATTTCAAGAAGAGAGTTTCTTGACATTGTGAATACATGTAGAGAGCGGCGAATCCTGCAGGGGAGCCACACACTTTATATCACACCCAAGGCTCTCCACATTAAACTTTGGCTGGAATGGTGGCAAGCCTACGGACAATCATTCGATTGGCATTCCTTTGCCGAATCGCTGAACGAACAGCTTCTGGACTGGTTTAGAGAAATGTTCAAGTATGCTGCCTCGACTGAGCCTTCACGCGCTATAGCTGAGAGTCTTCTCGGTTCCGACGGTCCCTTTGCCGATGGCTCGATGATTCAGTCTGAACGAGACTCACGTTTTTTTTTGGCGCTGAGTGAAGCCGTCCCACAACAGGCGCTGGAGTATCTTGAGCGGGCGTTTGCAAGTCGTGGCGTTGCCGAACTCAGAAGGTTCACTGCCGGCAGGCGACACGTAGTCTGGTCCCTTGAGCGGATCGTCGTGTGGAGGGAGCTTTTTGGCCGTGCGGCTCGGGTTCTGTTGAGACTTGCTGAAGCCGAGAATGAGAACTTCTCGAACAACGCTACCGGAGTGTTCACTAACCTTTTTTCCCCAGGCCCAGGAGTGGTTGCTCCTACGGAGGCGCCGCCAGCCGAAAGGTTTCCAATACTTGCGGAGGCATTGAACTCAGGCAGTCCGGACATTAGAAGGGTTGCTATCCAGGCATTCTCGTGCGCCTTTCACTATGGCCAGATGATTGGGTCGTTCGATAGTACGATTCATCAAGGTTTGAAGGGGGAGCCAGTACTGTGGACTCCAAAGACATACGGAGAGTTCTTCGATGCTTACCGAATCGCGCTCCAGTTGTTCCACGATGCCCGTGGCTGGCTGACAAGGGAGGACCGCTCCCAGCTCAACGGTATCTTCGTAGAGAAGATGGCGGAGATGAACCAGATTGGTGCACTGCAGGAACAGCTGTTGGAAGAGGCGACGTTGCTCCTTGACGACGAAACAACAGACAGACGCCAATTCATAAAGCAGGTCTCAGCGATTCTGCGACACAACAGAGAGACGATGCGGCCTGACATCCGTTCCAAGTGGAAAGAGATTCGAGCCCGGTTGGTCGGAACCGATTTCAACTCGCGTCTTCGCCGTTATGTTGGGATGAACATCTGGGAGGATGACTTCAATGACGAAGGTGAGCGAACAGACACCTCTGCCGAGCAGATTAGGCTGCTCGCCGAGCAGGCGCTAGCTTCACAAGATCTGCTAACTTCGAATCTCGACTGGCTCCTATCATCGGAGGCAAACAACGCATACGTTTTTGGATATGAGATTGGGAAGGGGGACGTCAGCGCGGCCTTGCAGGAGATTCTCGTGACAAGATTCCGAGCACACGTTCGGCCAGAAAACGAGACTCTGCTGGCGGGCTACCTTCGCGCTATCAGCGAGCGCAATGAGGAAACCTTCCAACAGACTTTAGATGGGTTCGCCGAAGATGAGCGTGTCCAGTATCTGGTGCCTTCACTCACCTGGCGGACACTGTGCAATGATGCTTCTTTAGCGAGAGTCCTTAGGTTGCTGATTGACGGCGTCATTTCGATTCCGGAGTTACGGATGTTCACATTTGGCAGAGCGTTCGAGAATGTCTCCGAGCCCCTATTCCTCAAGTGGATTGACGTTCTACTGACCGATGAGTCTGGAGCGGGGGCGTCTATCGCATTGAATCTCAGTGTCTTCTATTACGGCCGCCGCGAAAACAAGCCGCGTTTGCCGAGGCATCTAGGCAGATCTGTTTTGCTGCATGGGAGTTTCTTTGCCAGTCCGCGCGCCTCCAAACGGCATTCCATGGATCAGCACTTGTGGACAGAGCTGGCTGGCGGACATATCAAACACTATCCGGAGGATTCTCTCGAAATCGCCACACGACTACTTGAGAGCATGGGCAAGGAGAAGTCGATATCAGATGGCTTTCGGCCAGAGCCCTTGGCCATGCTAGAACGAATCGCATCCGCCAAACCTTCGGAAGTCTGGGAGTTGGTGGCGTCGTACCTCGGGCCGCCAATTGACAGCCGGGCGCGGCACATCAAGGACTGGTTGCACGGTGCTCAATTGATAGACTCTCGAACCGCCGGTGGCCTCGACCGCTTTCCTCCAGAACTCATTTGGCGCTGGGTTGATGAAAAGCCTGAGGAGCGCGCTTGGTATGTTGCCAATTTCGTGCCGCCGAGCCTGTTTCAGCAGGAAGGCAGAGTCTGTCTAGCGAGAGAAGTCCTGGCTCGCTATGGAAACCGAGAGGAGGTGCGCAATGAGTTCTCGGCTAATTTTTCATCAGAAGGGTGGTCGGGGCCGGAGAGTGTTCACTATGCGAAACAGAAACGGTCATTACTCAACTTCAGAGGTAATGAGTCGAATTCGAACGTGCTCATGTGGATTGATGAGTACTTGTCCAGACTAGAGACAAGGATTGAGCAGGCACGGATTGAGGAAGAGCGAGAGTACTGAATATTGCCGTGCTATGGCTTAGGCCGAGCGTCGTTTGCTGCCGACCTTGATATGAAGGATCAGGGGGATTTTGGTGTCAGTTAAGCTGCAAGTCCCTGCACCGCTATTCAAATCGTATTGGCATCCCCCTTTTGTCGGTCACACTCCCCGAAAGTTTCTCGAATCGTGATTTGAACGCTATCGGGAGTCAACCTCCGGTTGTTGTTTAGCAGCCTCGATGCGGATTTGTTCGAGTTTGGCTTCGAACTCGGCGCGCAGTTTGGCGATCTGAGCGTCGAGGCGCGTTTGCGCCTGGCGGTCGAGTTCCACTTGCCCGGGGTCGGTGCCGGCGGCGGTCCCAGCTGCCGGCGGCAGGAACCAAGCATACGAGGTCGGAAAGAAGAGCACGGCAAGGTTGGCATTATGGATAAAGGTGGTGTTGGCGGAATGGAGCGGACGCTTGGCGAGCAAGTAGAAGTACTGAACGCCCGCGTCGACGCTGAAGTAGCCTTGTGCTACCATCGGAAAGATATACTTCTGCCCTGCCAGCAAGTCGTTTTGCATGAGGATATTGGCGCTGACCGGGAAGGTCGTCTCCGTGTTCGAGACTCCGAGCCTGAAGGTATCCGAGCTCGTGGCTCGAAATTCCAGGCTGCCCGAGGCCAGCACGAGCGCATAGCCGTCGGTCGGGAATCGCACCAGGCGTGACGCAACCGTGAAGAGCGTATCATCCAGTTCGACAACGGTTGTGCGCCGTGTGTTTGCCAAGCCGGCTTCGTTGGCGCACTCGAGGCTGGAGATCGCGCTCCCCGGCAGCATCACGGACGAGTCTTCGCTCGCATTCATGTCGAAGAGCACCGAGCGGTCGGCGCCAAGGATCGAGATGCGGGGGTTGTTACTGCCACTGTAGTTTCCGTCCACGATCAAGCCAAAGTCAACGGTGGAACGGCGCACGGTCAGATAGCCACCGCTGCCGTCGCCATCGGCAGCAAGATAGTCTGCGGTTGAGCCATTACTATGGAACAAGTCGATGGCGCCACCGCCGCTGCTGAACTCGCGCAGGGTCAGCGCCGGACCGGACGTTTGGTTGCCATAGAGGTTAAGGCGGCCATCGTCCGTGGGTGAGCCGAGCCGCAACTTGGAGCCAATCAACGAATCGGAGGCATGGGCCGAGCCGATGACGTCGAGTTTGAAGGTTGGCGTGGTGGTGCCGATGCCGACTTTGTCGGACGGAGTCTCCAGTGCAACGTTGGTGCCATAGTCGTACCAGCCGCCGCCGATGTAGGCGCGACCGGCGATATCGGCGCGGAAGGCGTAAGGTGTACTAACCATAGGGCGCAGCGGCCGGAGCTGGGCACCACCGTCAACGGCAACACCGAGATAGCAGACCGGGCCGGTAAAGGCATTGAGAGGAATCGGCGTTACCACTCCGAGAGTAGCGCTGAACAAGCCGTCGGTCACGGCCACGTTGTTCTGAGTCTCCGTCCAGATCTGCGTGATCCCGGCGGTGTCGGCAAAGATAGCGAACGTCAAGTTATGAGATCCGGTGAGCGGCTGACCGACGTTGTTGGTGAGTCGTCCCTGATAGCTGATCATGCCGGGGATTTCGGCGAGCAGCCTGGGACAACAGATGGCGAGGGCGGCCACGAGGGCAATCCGGATGAGTGGGGTGCACTGCATGAAACGGCTCCTTACAAGAAAGGCGATGAAAGTGGAGTAGTTTTGACCGTTTGAGCATGGCGAGCTCGAACGACAAGCCGCCAACGTCTGACAATTTCTTCATTCAATGTAGTATTATCGACCCGTAAGTCAAGTTCTGAAAACGCTATGACACGCTAAGACGGCACGGGCTTGGACGTTCACGGCCGTGAGAAAGAAAAAGTCTGGTATTGCCGCATACTTGACAATTGATTATGGTTAATAAGATCAATTTACATACGAAAGGTCGACTGTGACAATTAATCTGTATACCGGCTGGATCGGGATCTTCGCCGCATGCCTGGTGGGTATGATCACCGGTCTGTTTTTTCACAAGGAGGATTTCCTCGGGGGCTACGGCAGCTGGCCGCGGCGACTGATGCGACTGGGCCACGTGGCGCTGGTGGGGTTAGGTTTGATCAACCTGGCCTTTGTCTTCACGGTGCGGAGCTTCAATGTCGCCGCGGATTGGGAACTGGCGGCGATCCTGCTGGTCGTTGGTACGATCGCGATGCCGGTGAACTGCTATGCAGCGGCGTTTTATCGCCCGGCGCGGCATTTGTTTTTCATTCCGGTTTTGTCGGTGGCCGTCAGCGCGGTGATCACGATCTGGAGGGTGGTGAGCTTGACATCATGAAAATTGGATTGATTGCGATGAGCGGGATTCGGGTGCGCGACGAGGAACTGGTGCGCGTCGGTTTGACGCTGCCCGGTTTCGTCGAGCGGTCGCTGACGATTGCGTCGCTACCGAGTCTGGGGCTGTTGACACTGGCGGCGTTGACACCGCCGGAGCACCAGGTGGAATACATCGAGATGCCGGACATTGCGCTGTTTGATGAGCTTCCGGACGGCTTCGATCTGGCGGCGATCTCCAGTTACAGCGCGCAAATCGATGAAGCGTATGAGCTCGCGCAACGTTATCGCGAGCGCGGGACGAAGGTGGTGATCGGCGGGCCGCATGTCACCGTCGTTCCTGAGGAAGCGCTGCAATTCTGCGATAGCGTGGTGGTGGGCGAAGGCGAGCCGTGCTGGCCGGAGGTGCTTGAGGATGCCAAGGCGGGCAGGCTGAAGGCGGTCTACGATGCCCGGAAACGGGAGTATGACCTGACGGCGGCGCCGATGCCGGCGTACGATCTGCTTGATATCGAGAATTATAACCGCCTGACAGTGCAGACAAGCCGCGGGTGTCCGCACCATTGCGAATTTTGCGCCGGGTCGATTCTGCTGGCGGACCATTACAAGCAGAAGCCGATTGCGAAGGTGCTGGCGGAGATCGACAAGATTCGGGAAATCTGGCCGCACCCGTTTATTGAGTTCGCCGACGACAACTCGCTGGTCAATCGCAGCTACTGGAAAGAGTTGTTGACGGCGATGATTCCGCGGCACTTGCGTTGGTTCACCGAAACCGACATTTCGGTCGCCGAGGACGAGGAACTGCTGACCCTGATGCGGCGGGCCGGCTGCGCGCAGGTGCTGATCGGTTTTGAGAGTCCGGTGGTCGACGGGCTGGCGGGGCTGGAACTCAACAATGATTGGAAGTACAGGCGGTTTGCGTGCTACCGTGAGGCGATAGGGAGGATTCAGGCGCACGGGGTGACGGTCAACGGTTGTTTCGTGCTGGGTCTGGACGGACACACGACGGCGATCTTTGACGAAGTCTATGAGTTTGTGCGTGCCAGCGAACTTTATGAAGTGCAGGCAACGGTGTTGACACCGTTTCCGGGCACGCCGCTTTATGAGCGATTGAAACGCGACGGGCGGTTGTTGGAGCCGACGAACTGGAAGAAATGCACGTTGTTTGACGTCAATTTCGTACCGGCAAAGATGGCGCCGGAAGAATTGACGCGGGGATTTCGCAAGTTAATCGCGCGCCTGTATAGCGACGAATTCACGGCGCAACGGCGCGAGTCGTTCAAGAAGAACCTCAGGCAATTTCACGGAGAGAAAGGCGGAGGAGTATGAACAAGCGCACGATAGTATCGGCGATCTACTATGTGACGGCGGTTTATGACGGCGTTTTGGGGATCATGTTCCTGTTTGCGGCGCCGTCGCTGTTCGCGTGGTTTGAGGTGACGCCGCCGAACCATTACGGATATTTGCATTTCGCCGCGGCGTTGTTGATCAGCTTCGCGCTCTTGTATTGGGCGATTGCGCGCAATCCGGAGCGGAATCGCAACTTGATGCCCTACGGCATGCTGTTGAAGGTGTCGTATTGCGGCGTGGCGTTTTACCACTGGTTCACCGCCGGAATCCCGGGGATGTGGAAGCCGTTTGCGATCATCGATCTGGTGTTCCTGGTGTTGTTCATCTGGGCGTACCGGGCGATTCCAAAGCGGGAGGGAGTATAAGAATAGACGTCGCGCTGGACGGGCCGACGCGCGGCCTACTCCTTCCCTGCCAAGGATCGGGCAAAGCTGCGACAGATCGCGGTGATCATGTCGCCGGCCGGCGGGATTTCCGGATCGGGGGGCGAGAGGAAGTTGAGCAACAAACCGACCGCGAAGTCGCTGAGCGTTGAAGACGTGTTTTCCGGTTCCGAGTCGGAGTATCCTGACCGAGTCAAGGAGAATCCGCCGTTCCACAATTGCCGGCAGGTGGCCGCATCGTAAACGGCGAAGTAGATCATGATCGTACGCTTATTTTCGATGTAATTGCCTTTCTCGGAGTATTTTTCTTCGCTGGTGACGCGGTCCTCAACAACACGACCGAAGATCAAACAGCTACCGTCAGGCGCCCAGGCTGATTGCAGCGGCGCGAGATCCTCGGAGTCCAGTAAACCATCGACTTCAAACTTGTTCACAATCTTTGTCAGTGCATCCGTGCCGATCTTGTTGCGGCAATAGTGGATTGGGGCAAGATTCGACTCGGGCAGTTCCGTGCTGAGAGTAGACCAGGCCAGACTATCGAGCAGGGGACGCAGGGTTGCCTTGGCCTTCTCATCATCGCCGCGAACACCGATACCGCCAAGAACGAGCGGGACCGAGTTTAGCTTGGAGGGTGTGAACTCGGGGTCGCGCCAGATTCCCACTGCTTTGGGGGCACAGGCCGAAATCACGACTATCAGCATGACGAGAGTCGTCACCATGATTGCCGCTCGGAGAGAGAGGATTTTCATAACACCTTGCTTCGTTAATAAATGCGCTGATACCGACCGGATGACGATCGCAGCAGCACTTGCAAGTGCAAGCTAGTGATTTTTGTCCAAGATGTCCCAAAAAGATTAGGACTCGATCTGGTGTCTATGAAGCGGTGTAGGCGCTGGCGGCGGTGAGGCGGGCGAGTTGGTCGGTTGTGAGTTTGAGATCGGCGGCGGCGATCAGGTCCTCCAGTTGTTCGATCGAGGTGGCGCTGGAGATCGGGGCGGTGACGGAGGGACGTGCCATCAGCCACGCGAGCGCAACGCTCGCAAGTTTTGATTGCAGTTCAGAAGCTACCTGATCGAGTGCCGTCAGGATGCGAAGGCCGCGTTGATCGAGGTAGCGGGCGACGCCTTTGCCCCGTGGACTGCGGTCGAGGTCGGCCGCGCTGCGATACTTGCCGGTCAGAAATCCGCGCGCCAGTCCGAAGTAAGGAATCACGCCAAGGTGTTCACGGAGGCAAAGGGGTTCCAGCGTCGTTTCAAACTTCTGTCGTTCACACAAATTGTACTCAGGCTGCAAGCTTTGATATAAGGGGAGGCCCGCCTGTCGGGCTGTTTGCAGCGACTCCTGCAGGCGGTCGGCGGTAAAGTTAGAGGCACCGATGGCGCGCACCTTGCCAGCGTCGAGCAAGCGGTGGTAAGCCTCAAGCGTTTCGGCGACCGGAGTGGCGAGATCATCGGTGTGCGACTGGTAGAGGTCGATGTATTCGGTTTGCAGGCGCTGGAGTGAGGCTTCGACTTCGCGCAGGATGTTGTCGGCCTTGAGTCCTTTGCGATCGGGGTCCATCTCGTGGCCGACCTTGGTGGCAATCACGACCTGATCGCGATTGCCGCGCGATTTCATCCAGTTGCCGATGATCGTCTCGGATTCGCCGCCCTGATGTCCCGACACCCAGGTCGAGTAGACGTTGGCGGTATCGATGACGCAGAAGCCGGCGGCGATGAAGCGATCGAGGATGGCAAAGGAAGTCGTCTCATCGGCTGTCCAGCCGAAGACATTCCCCCCGAGGATCAGGGGCGGCGTGGTGATGTTGGAATCGCCCAACCGCCGCAATTCCCTTGTCATGCAGTTCTCCTACGCATCGTTTGCGATCTTCTCCGAGCGCGCGACAACGTCGTGAGCATCTTCATCGGAATGTTTAGACCCACGGGTGAAGCGCGACAACATCGCATAAACCACCGGCACCAACACCAGCGTCAAAAAGGTCGAGAAGAACATGCCGCCAACCACGGCGATGCCAAGCGGGCGGCGGGATTCGGCGCCGGCGCCGAGGCCGATGGCGATCGGCAGGACGCCGAAGATCGTTGCAAACGAGGTCATCAGAATCGGGCGCAGACGGATGCGCGCCGCCGCGACAACGGCGTCGATCACTTCGCGGCCACTTTCGCGGAGCTGGTTGGCATACTCGACGATCAGGATCGAGTTCTTGGTCACCAACCCGATCAACATAATCAGGCCGATCTGCGAGTAGATATTCAAACTCTGGCCAAAAACGAAGAGCGAGACCAGCGCGCCGACAACGGCCAGCGGCACTGAGAGCAGAATCGTGAGCGGGTGGATGAAGCTCTCAAATTGCGCCGCCAGCACCAGGAAGATGAAGACGACGGCGAGCAGGAAGAGAAAGTAGAGACTCGTGCTGGAGTCGCGGAATTCCTTTGACTGCCCGGCCAGGTCGCGCTTGATGCCGGCCGGCAGGCTGGTCTCGGCAATTTGATCGAGCTGGTCGAGCGCCTGGCCGAGGCTGACGCCGGGGGCGAGGTTGGCAGAGATCGTCGCCGAGCGCACGCGATTGTAATGGTTGAGTTCTTTGGGCGCGACGGTTTCGCGCACATGGACGACGTTGGCAAGCTGCACCAGCCCACCGTTGCCGCGCAGATAAATGCCGTCGATCGTGCTCGGGGTGGCGCGGTCGGTCGGCTTGAGCTGGACAATGACATCATACTGCTTGGAGCCGCGCTTGAAGTTGGTGACGGTGCGGCCACCGAGGAAAGTCTCCAGCGTCGTGCCGATATCGGTGACTGAGACGCCGAGTCCGGCGGCGCGATCGCGATCGATGGTCAGGTCGAGCTGCGGCTTGTTGAGGCGCAGGTCGGTGTCGAGGTTGATCAAGTAGCCAAGTTTGGCGGCGCCGCCCATCATGGCGCCGACCGCCTGCTGCAGCTGGTCGTAAGTATCGCCCTGCAGCACGTATTCGACCGGCTTGGAGCTGACGCCGGAGCCGAGGCTGGGCGGGCTGACGACGAACGCGAGCACACCGGGGATCGAGAAGATGCGCGGGAAGAGTTCGGCCACAATTTGTTGCTGCGATTTGTCGCGCTGGTTGCGCGGTTTGAGACGCAGGAACATGAAGGAATTGGAGACGCTGCCGGGACCGGAGAAGGCCAAGCCGGTCGCGGTAAAGAGGCCCCCGGCCTCGGGCAGACCCATGAGGATGCCTTCGATCTGGCGGACGTAGCGATCGGTGTATTCGAGGGTGGAGCCCTCAGGTGCGATCACGATACCGAAGCCGATGCCACGGTCTTCGATCGGCACGAGTTCACTCGGGAGCAGTTTGATCAGGCCGACGCTGAGCACGACCAGCAAACCGGCGACACCGAGCGCCGCGACGCGCCGCCGTAGAACGGTCCGAAGAATGCGGTCGTAGGTGCGATCGAGCCACTCAAAGAAGGCATCGAACGAGCGCGTCGCCCAGGTGTTGCTGACGCCATGCAGCGGTTTGAGCATGCGCGAGCAGAGCATCGGCGTCAAGGTGAGCGCGACGAAGCCGGAAATCAGCACCGCCACGGCAACGGAAAGGCCGAATTCGTTGAACAGGCGGCCTACGTTGCCCTGCAGGAAGGCGAGCGGCACGAAGACGGCGACGAGCGAGATGGTGGTAGCAAGCACGGCGAAGCCGATTTCTTTGGAACCATCGAGCGCCGCCTGTCGCCGGGTCTTACCCATCTGCATGTGACGGAAAATGTTTTCGAGTACGACGATGGCGTCATCGACGACGAGACCGATTGCGAGCACCAGCGCCAGCAAGGTCAGGATATTGATGGTAAAGCCCGCAAAGTAGGCCATCGCGAGCGTGCCGATGATCGACGTTGGAATCGCGAAAGTCGGGATGACGGTGGCACGGAAACTCTTGAGGAAGACCAGGATCACGAGCACCACCAGGAAGATAGCGATCAGCAGCGTCTCACCGACTTCATTGATGGATTCGCGAATGAAGGTGGCCGAGTTGTAGGCGACGCTGACCTGCATGCCCTCCGGCAGCAGCTTCTGCAGTTCCGGCAGGACCGTGGTGACGGCTTCGGCGACATCGAGGGTGCTGGCGTTGGTTTGTTTACTGACACCCAGACCAACGGCAGGCTGGCCGTTGTAGCGAACGGCGGTGCGTTCGTCTTCGGCACCGAGGGAGACCTCGGCGATATCGCCCAGCCGCACGAGTTCGTCGCCATCCTGTTTGACAACAATCGCGGCAAATTCTTCGGGGGTCGCCAATTCACCCCGGGTGCGGACAGAGAATTCGCGGCCGAGCCCTTCGACGCGACCGGCGGGAATTTCGGCGTTTTCGCGGGCGATGGCGGCTTCCACATCGCGGGTCACGAGACCGTGGGCGGCCATATGCTGGGGATCGAGCCAGACGCGGATGGCATAGCGGCGTTCGCCGGCAATACGCACTGCGCCGACACCGGGCAGGCGCTGGAGACGTTCTTTCATGACACGATCGGCCACATCGGTGACTTCGAGGTTGGAGTGGCGCGACGAGTAGAGCGCGAGCCAGACGATCGGCTGCGCGTTGACGTCAACCTTCTCGACGATCGGTTCCTCGGCCTCGCGCGGCAACTGGCCACGGACGCGCGAAACGCGATCGCGAACGTCGTTGGCGGCTTCATCAACGTTGCGGCCCAATTCGAATTCGATGGTAATAACGGAGCCCTGTTCGCGGCTGGAGGAAGTCAGTGTCTTCACACCTTCGAGGGTGGACAATTGTTCCTCGAGGACGTCGGTGATTTCGGTTTCAATGACGCTCGGGCTGGCACCGCGATAGATCGTCTGGATCGAGACGATCGGCGGGTCGATGTCGGGATATTCGCGGACGGGGAGACGGGTATAGGCGACCACTCCAAAGAGAATGATCACCAAGCTCATCACCGTCGCGAAGACGGGGCGTTTGATCGAGAGTTCACTGAGCTTCATTTCGGGGCTCCCGCCGCATCGGCGCTGGCTGCACCCTGGCTTTGCACCGGCATGATGCGCGCGCCTTCATAGAGCTTCTGGTGGCCGGTTCGAACGACCAGGTCGCCGGCGGCCAGACCCTTGACGATTTCGACGGAGCCACGCATCCGCGTTCCGAGGACGACCGGGGCGCGGGTGACGGTGGAGTCGGATTTGATCGCATAGACCAAGGTTTGGTTGCCCTCGGCGAAGACGGCCTCATCGGGGATGGTGAGGGCACCGGTGCGCTGGCTCAGGACGGCCGAGACGTTGGCGGACATGCCAGGGCGGAACTTGCGACCGGGGTTATCGAGGCGGGCGATGATACGGACGCTGCGCGTTGCCTGCTCGATCACCGGTTCGACCACGTCGATCTTGCCTTTGAGTTCGTAATCGGGAAAGGCGGTCGTGGAGACGCCGACCTCGGAACCGCGCGTCAGGCTGGGATAGTAGCGTTCCGGGGCGTAGAAAGTGACTTTGATGCGATTAAGTTCGGCCAGTTCGGTGATGGGGGTGCCGGCACGGACGAAGGCTCCGGGGCTGACCAGGCGCGCGCCAACCACGCCGTCGAAGGGCGCGACGATGCGCGTTTTTTCCAGCCGGGCGCGAATCAGCGCGAGATCGGCTTCGGCAATCTTCAGTTCCGCGGCGGCGTTGTCGAGGTCTTGCGGAGCACCGGCGCCCTGATCGACGATTGACTTGACGCGCTCGTAGCTGATGCGTTTCTGGTCCAGCAAGGCCGAGGCACGGGCCTCTTCCGCGCGCAGTTGGGCGTCGTCGAGCTGGGCGATCAATGCGCCTTTGGCAATCGGCTCGCCTTCGCGGTACGGCACGTCGATGACGAGAGCATCGATTTGCGAGACGATCGTGACGGCGTCGTTGGCTTCGATGGTACCGACGGCGTCGAAGCGATCGGCGACGACCGTGGGGGTGACCATGGCGGTTTCGACGGCGGTGGGCGGAAACTGGAATCCGCCCGCCTGCTGTTTGGAGCAGCCGGTCAATGCGAAAGTCAGCAGCGCGGCGCCGGCCAGCAGCAGAGCGCTGCGATTAAAGAGCTGAAGTGAATGGGTGATCATATCTACATCGTCCTTCTATTCTGAGAGGGGTCCCTCGATTGTTCCCGTGGTCAGTCGTTTGAGCGCAGCGGCAGCTTTGGCGGCGCGCACCAGCGCCTGCGAGTAGCGTTGTTGGGCAGCGGCCAGATCGGCGGCCAATCGCACCAGTTCAAAAGCGGTGGTGCGGCCGGCGTTGTATTCGAGCGTGCCGATGCGCACCTGTTCCACTGAAGCGTCGACGCCATCGCGGGCCACCTCCAGGCGTTTGCGGGCGTGCGCCAATTCGCGGTGGCTGCGGCGGAGATCTTCCTCGACGGTGCGCCGCACGGCGAGATATTGCTGTTCGGCGCGGGCGGTTTCACCGCGCAGGCGGTCGCGTTCGCCGGCGCCGGAGCGCAGGCCGATCGGATAGGAGAGGCGCAGGCCGATGCTCCAGGTCGGATTGTCGCGTTGCAGGGCGGCGCTATAGGCATCGCCGAAGCTGCCGTCGAAGCTGCTGCGGACAGTGTCGCCGCTGAGAACGACCGGTTGGGCATCGCCGGCAAGTCCGACACCGCCGATGGCGCCGACCAGATCGAGAGTCGGCAGAGCATTCCAGCGCGCGCCCTGTTCACGGGCGCGGGCGGCGGCGACCAGATCGGCGGCGACTTTCAGGCTGCGATTGGTTTCGAGAGCCGCCGGCACGAGTTGCTCGATGTCGTCGAGCGGAAAATCGGCTGCCGGTTCACTTTGCGGATGGAAGCGGCCGTTGTTGCCCTGCGGGCGCTCGCCGATGAGCGACGCCAACTGATCGGAGATGCGGTCGAGGTTTTCTTCGCGATCGAGCACGGCCTGTTCTTGTTCGGCGAGGAAGACGCGGGCATTAGCGACCTGATTCGGTCCGACCAGTCCGGCCTCGGAGCGCAGGCGCGTTTCGTTCAAGAATGATTGCGATTGGTCGCGAATCAGGATTTGCACCGCGAGGTCGCGCTCGGCGGCGTACAGATCCCAGTAGGTCTGCTCGACCGTGGCGGTGACCGCCAGGACGGCGTCTTCGTAAGCGGCTTGAGCGGCTTCCAGTTCGCGCTTGCTCGAGCTCAGGTCGCTGCTGGTGCCGGCGCCAAAGCCTTTGAGGAGCGGTTGCGTGATCTGCAGGAGTCCCTCAGCCTGGTATTGCGGATTCAGGGTGGCGAACGCCGAATTGGTCTCGGTCTTGATCGTATTCATCGATGCCGCAATGGACGTGCCGAGCGGAAGTGTAATGCGAACGCCGGTCGAAGTGCGAAATTCATCCTGGGTCAGGACATCGGCGCCGGCGAAAGGCGAGGCGCTGGGCAGATCGCGGCCGGATTTGCTCAATTCGGCGAAGAGTTCGGGGTCGAAGGCGCCGCGCTCACGGCGAACGGTTCCGCCGGCGGCGCGCAATGCCGCTTCCGCAGCGCGCACGGTCGTAGCTTGTCGGAGTGCAAGTTCCTTGGCCTGTTGCAGACTGAGCGGCGCACCCTGAAGCTGCTTGAGTGTTGCGGCCAAAACGCTGTCGGGATTGGTGATCACCAGAGGGGTTGGCGCGGCGCGCAAGATTTGCGGCAGTGCCAGCCAGAGGATGAAGATCCAGAATCCGAGGGTGAGGAGCCGGGACCGGCTCGAAGTTGCCGAGAAATGCGGTAGTTGTGTACAGTAAGTCATCTTCATAGATCAATTTAAACGAATATAATAACCCAAAGTTCCCCGTGATCCAATAGTACGCGCGAATAGTGACATCAAAGACCCAATATTATGGAGAAGCAGAAGGCAGCAATCACATTGGGCGCGGCGAGACGAGGAGTTTTGTTAGAATTGTGTTTGGCAAATGAGAACGCAGCGGCGCGGTGATGAAACCGTCGCCGCCGCGTGGGAATTCGAGATCAAATCGAGTCAGTCGTTACTTACCGGCGGTGAGTTTCTCAGCGTAGGTCTTCCCTTCCGGCCACAGCACTTCAATTGCAAACATGCCGCGCAGATCGCCGACCTTGTAGCCGACGGCTTTGTCGTCGGGATAAAGTTCTTTGATCTTCTCGGCGACGCCGGCCTGGAACTTGGCGGGGTCGCCGTGGCAGTTCATGCAGACATCGGCAGCGCGAATCGGCAGGTAGTAACGGAATTTCTGCGGCTGCTCGGGGTTGTCCCAGGACGCGACGAAGGCGGGGGCATCCTTGACGGCGAACTGCGCCAGCACGGCCAGTTGCAGCGAGTCGGCCTGATTATTGCGATTACGCGGCTTGTCGGTGACGCGTTCGATAAACCAGCCGTCGCGCACATGCGCGATCTGGATATCGGGGGCGACGACGTTGCAGACGCCGAGGGCGTTGACCGGGCCGCCTTCGGAAAGGGCCAGTTTGAGCGAGGTCTGCAACTGCGAGGTGAATTGGGAGATGGCCGCGACCGCGGCATCCTGCAACATCTTTGTGTCGGGCGGATTCGCCGCCGGCTCAGGGTTCGAACTGCCCAGCGCGACGGCGAGGGTCAGCAACAACAGGCAAGTAACGATAATTCGCTTTCTCATCGCGATACCTCCTGGATAGGTTACTTCATGTAGGGCAGATTTAACTTGGGGCAATCGCAGGCAGTTGTAAAGCAAAAAAGTGGAGAATTTACGCGGCGATGAGGCGGGCGATCGGGGCTTGCGTTGAAACCGTGAATGTACAATATAGAATGAGCGGGGCTCAATCGTTATGATCAACATTGACTTCAACCGCTTGCTGGCGCAGTTACGGATTTCCGGGACTAATGCGCTCTTGATCCTGGCCGCGCTGGTCGGGATCGCGACCGCGCTTGGGGCGATCGGCTTTACGGCGCTGATTCGATTCGCCAACCACATTTTCTTCGGCATGACGGATGAGTACCTGACGCATTTCGGGGGCGGCGGGGTATTTAAGTGGTGGTTGCCACTGATTCCGATGCTGGGCGGGTTGTGTGTGGGACCGATCATCCACTATTTTGCGAGCGAGGCGCGCGGTCACGGGGTGACGGAGGTGATCAACGCGGTGGTGCGGTTGGGGGGCATCATTCGTCCGCGGGTGGCGGTGGTCAAGACGGTGGCCTCAGCGATCTGCATCGGCTCCGGCGGGTCGGCGGGGCGCGAGGGCCCGATTGTGCAGATCGGTTCGGCGATCGGTTCGACGATCGGCCAGTTTTTCAGCATGTCGGGCGAGCGGGTGCGGGTTCTGGTCGGCTGCGGCGCAGCCGCGGGGATTGCGTCGGTCTTCAACGCGCCGATCGCGGGCGTGCTGTTTTCGTTGGAAGTGATTCTGGGGGACTTTGCGATCCGCACATTTTCGCCGGTGCTGATTTCGTCGGTTGTGGCCAGCGTGATCACGCGATCGATTCTCGGCAACTATCCGGCGTTTCAAGTTACGCCGTACGAGCTGGAGTCGGTGTGGGAGATCATCATTTACTCGATCATGGGGGCGGTGCTGGGTGCGGTGGCGGTGTTGTTTACGAAGACGCTGCACAAGACGGAAGACTTCTTCGAGCGGTTGAAAATCAACTCACTCATTAAGCCGGGGATCGGCGGGTTGCTGCTCGGCGGCATCGCGATCTTCTATCCGCAGGTACTGGCGGACGGATACGAGACGATCACGCTCACGCTGAATGGCGACATGGCGTTCGCGCTGCTGGTGCCGTTGATTTTCCTGAAGATTATCGGAACGTCGATGACGCTGGGGAGCGGCAGTTCCGGCGGGGTCTTTGCGCCGTCGCTGTTTATCGGCGCGGTGGCGGGCGGCGCATTCGGGGTGTTGGCCAATTGGCTCTTCCCCGGCGCCGTCGGTCATCCGGGGGCGTATGCCCTGGTCGGGATGGCGGGACTGGTAGCCGGGACGACACACGCGCCGATGACGGCGATCCTGATCATCTTTGAAATCACCAACGACTACCACATCATCCTGCCGCTGATGATGACGGTGACGTTTTCAACGCTGATGGCGCGCAGTTTGCTGCCGCATTCGATCTATACGTTCAAGCTGTTCCAGCGCGGCATCGAAATCCGCGGCGGCCGCGACATCAACGTGCTGCGGGCGCACAAGGTACGGGACGTCATGCGGACGCAGTTCGAGACGATGACAGCGGCGACGACGCTGGGGAAAATTTTCACGCGCTTCGAGCAATCCAACGAGAACTATTTTGTGGTGATCGACGGGGAGAGCCGATTACTGGGAGTGTTGTCGATCGAGGACGTACGCTCACTGATGTCGCGGCGGACGGTCGATCAATTGATCGTGGCACAGGACATCGTCCGCGCCAACCCGTCGACGCTGAAGCCGGACGACGATTTGGAAAGCGCGACGAAGGCGTTCGCTTTGCGTGACACGCGGTTGTTGCCGGTCGTTGAACCAGGGGATTCGCGCCGCGTGGTGGGTATACTGGCGCGGGATGACCTGACCAATTTCTACAATCGCCGCCTGGTGGACCTGATGCGGCAGTAACCGGCGCCGCGGGCGGGTCAGGAGTCGGTGCGGCGTTTGCCGGCGGGCGCAGCGTCGGCCTCGAGATGAAAGCGATGCAGGAAGCGGTGGAAGACCGGCATCCAGAGCAGGCCGAACACGCCGAGAATCACGACGCCGCTGAGGATGGCGTACACACCGGCGAAGATCTTGGCTGCGCCGGTAGTGAGGATATCGACGGGTCCCATGCCGCCGACAATCATCGCGGCGTTGAGGAACGCATCGAGCCAGCTCATCGGCGCCAGTCGGTGATACCCCAGCATTCCGAGAAACACCCAGAACGCCAGCAACAACATGCCGACAAGCGTCGCGGCCAGCAAGCGATGGGCGAAGCGGCGGGCCGGTAAGAGCGGCTCGTGGCGGCGCTCATAGCCGATGATTTTCCGATAATTGGAATCTGTGGACATCCTACCTCCCGGTCACTGATCGTGACGTCAACGACGTCACGACAGCGCTGGTTTCACGGTTGTTCGCATCCAAACCAAGGTACCGATCACGCCGAAGGCGGCCGCGGTCACGAAATTGGCAGCGGGACTGATCATCCAGAGGTACGCGCCGCCAAAAGCTGCGACGGCGACCACGCAGTCGCGGAGAAGATAATAGGTGCCGAAGGTGGCCGCCTCACGATTCGGCACGGCAAGATCGATGATCATCGCCTTGCGCGTGGGTTCGCCGAATTCCTTGAGGCCGCGGATGATGAAGGCCAGCACGAGAAGCCAGAACGACTGGCTGACGAGCAGGATCAGGGGAAAGATCGTGAAGAAGCCAAAGGTGGCCACGACAAACGGTTTCTTTTCGGTTTGATCGGAGAAGTAGGCGACCGGGATGTAGACCAGCATCGCCGTTGCCATCTCAACCGTGGTAAGAATCCCGAACTGGAAGGCGGTCACGGGCGAGGAGATTTCTTTCATGCACCAGAGGACGACGAAGGCATAAGGAATCTGCTCGCAGAAGCGGACAAGGATATCGGAGAGCAGCAGTTTCTTGAGTTCGGGACGGAACTGGCGGAACAGAACGAGGGGATTCTTGTCGGGAGTTTTGTCGAGGGCGGCCGTGGTGTCGTCGGCGGGGATCATGATTTGCTGCATGATCGCCGCGACAATGGCCATGCCGAGGGCAGCGAGAAAAGCGAAGCGCACACCGGTGACCTCGCCCCAACCGGCAATAAAGAGGCCGCCGACCAGCGGACCGAGCGCCATCGGGATACGGCGGATCAGCGAGTGCATGGAGACGCCCATGGCGCGTTTGTTTTTGGGCAGAAGTCGGGCGACCAGGCTCATGGTTGCGGGCAGGGAGATCGCCGTCCAACTGAGGAAGAAGACGGAGCCGATGATCACTGCCCAGACCGAGGGAATCAGAATCACGATCACGAAACCGGCCATGGCGATGACGTTGAAGATCAACAGCGCGCGTTTGGTGCCGTAGCGATCGACGATGTAGCCGCCGGGGAAAGAGTAGAGCGCCGAGAGGAGATTGTCGAGGCCGTTGAGGAGGCCGACGTAGATCGCGCCGCCGCCGAGGGCGACGATGTAAATGGGCAGGAAGCGCTCCGCCATCTTCTCGCCCATGCCGACGAGGACGACCATGCCGAGCAGCGCGACCATAGAGCGCTTGAGGCCGAGGAAGTCACGGAGTTTGGCGAACGATTGCGGGCTCATCGGTTTCTCGCGGGGGTAATCAGGCGAATGTGTCAGCGCGCGACAAGGCAAAAACAAAAACGGCACACAACCGGTAGGGTCGTGTGCCGTCAAGCTTGCGGAGCGCTGACTTCAGCGAATCTCCTTGTGGATCGTGTGGCGACGCAGGAAGGGGTTATACTTCTTGATCTCCAGGCGATCGGGCGTGTTGCGCTTGTTCTTGAAGGTCGTGTAGCGCGACGGCGTGGCGCCCTCTTTGCGGGCTTCCGTGCACTCGACCGTGATGAATGCGCGCGCATCACCTTTCTTCTTGGCCATGCTCTATCTCCTTACAATTATATATACCAATTCACGGCGCAGGCCCGGGGGC
>JADYYF010000029.1 GCA_020853795.1 Candidatus Zixiibacteriota bacterium | reverse complement strand
TCAGGCATAACCCCGACGCGGCTTGAGAGCTGCCTCAAGCACGGCACCCGCGTATTGCTGCGATGAGTCACGGTACCTAGGATTCGGTGACCGGCGGCTGCTGGGACGTCATCAGCCGCCGGCTTAGCGGGCGAACATCGAGTCAATTCGGGTGGCGCTGACGAAGTCAGGGCCTCTACTATAGGGTGCGGCTTGATTTTTGGAGTGATGTTGTAGTGAAATTCATTTGTGTGTAGTGGGTGCGGTTGTTGTGAATCAAGGGCTTAGGGATTTGTCGAGTCGGGGGATTGGCGGGGAGAATTCATTCAACATGTTCATTGGGAAGGGGTTGCACCGTAACCCCCGGACCCTCGCCCGGGAGGGGGGAGTGAGTGTCATCTCTGCGGAGGCGGGAATCCAAGTTGGCTGCGGTTTCTGAGAACAAGTAGTTAGGCGGCAGGTCACAATCCGGCGCGGGACGAACCCCTCCCCTACGGATAGGGATTGCAGCGGTAGTTCGGCGAGTCCGACTGAAGTCGGAGCTGCAGGAATTCGGGAATTGGGAGTGCCGGGATCAGGTCGAGTGTCAGGATCGCAGGGATCCTGACCTACGTGATTGAGTTATGAAGCGTCCGACTGAAGTCGAACCCAATTGAATATTGACTGGGCGACTCCGGGTATTATGTTTCCGCGATGATCAAGACGTCCAAATCCGGAGGCCCGTCACTCAGGTGGTACGGGCTGCGCATACTCGCAGCAACCATCGCCGGCGGTATCGCTTACTGGCCGCTCGACTATAATCAGGTTAAGCTCAGCAGTCTCGCCTGGCCCTGGGGGCTGGCGACCTTCATCATCGCCGCAATCCTTTCCGAACGCGACTTGCAGCCAGGGTTGCTGTCAGGAGCCGCTTGCGCCATCGGTGTCCCATTGGCGGTGATCTTACGCGTCATTGTTGATGTGTCCGGCGATCCGACGAGTCACAATCTCTGGCCGTTTGAGGTCGTACTGGCAGCGATGATCAGCCTGCCGAGCGGCGTGCTGGGGGCGATACTGGGACGTCTCGTACGCCGCGCCTTTTCAAACCGCCCGTAGTGAGCAACATTCCGGAGAACATAAGCGGCAGGAGACCAAGTCCCCTGCCGCAGGCGTGCTGAGCAAGCTTGGTGAGCTTAGCTCACTTCTTGGGGGTCGTCATCGTCATCTTGGCGTATTCGTCAAGATTCTTCTTGGCCCAGTCATGGAGCTCGGTGACCATGGCCGGATCAGACGAGGTGAGCAGAATGACGGAACCGGTCTTGGTCGGAACCTCCTCGAACTTGGCGCCTTTCATCATCATCGCGCCCATGGCTTCGCAACTGCCGCACATGTTAACCTTTTCGCCTTTGGCGGCGCGCTGGCCGATTTCGTTCATCATGGCGCTGGTCTTGCGGTAGTCCGCCAAGCGCGCGGCCGGGACGGTCGAGATGGTCATGACGCCGTTCGAGATGTTGAGTTGCTCGTGGGTCATTTCGTTCATCAGGCCGTTTTGCGTCCACGGCTTGCAGAAGTCGCAGTTGTTGAAATCCAGCCACGGCTTCTCACCGGCGATCAGCAGTGCCGCCACCAACAGGGTCAGCGCCAGTGCCGCCAGAGTGATTCGTTTGTGCATCCATTTCTCCTTTCGAGTAAACTCCATGTTTAATCGCAGCCGTCGGGCAGGATGCGCCGCGGCGATTGCGATCATGTACTTTGTGGATATATTATACGTTTACCTAATCAAGCCGACGCAAGTTGAGGACGCAATCACAAATTTCAAATTCTCTCAGGATATCGGGACAAACCCTAATTGCCTCTACAGCATAGCGTTGCGGGCACTCCCCTGAAGTGTAATATTAAGCTTTCGTCAGGGCGACGACGATCGTCATGGGGTTGGCGTCATCGTGGCGGGCGATCAGCCAGCCGGCGCGACGAGCGAGGGCTTCAAAGGACATCAGGTTGCGGGGGCGAATATTGAAGCGCGCCAGGCGTTTCACGGTGCGGGTGAAGTCGTCGTCACGGAAGATCGAGCCGACCATCGTCGCAGCCGCCGGCGTATGTTGGCGGAGGCGTTCGAGATTCGCGACGATGTCCTCGTCATCGCCATACTCGAGCAGCGCGCCTTCCGATGAGGCAACGACGATGGATTGATCGACTTGCCACGACTGCAGCCACTCGCGAAGACGGAAGGAACCGACCCAATCGTAGTGAAGAACGCGGTAGTCGATGTCGAGTCCGGCGAGCGGGGCGGCGGGAGATTGCAGAGCCGCGAGGCAGCGGCCGCCAAATTGCGGCGCGTCGTCATCCGTGTCGAGCACGCGGATGTTGATGCGGCGCCGGCGCAGCGACTCTGGGCGCTCTTGCGCGAGGAGAATCAAGGCGTTGAGCGTATCGCTGGCTGCGCCGCCGCCGATGTTCAACAGCCAGATCGGCGATGGCGGCAACAGGTTCGTGGCCCGAGCCAGATCGTCGGCCAGGAAGCGCGCGATGGTTTGCAGGCGCAGGCGCATGCAGACCGGTCCGATGAAGTTGACGAGTTTGTGATCGAGTTTGCCCGCCAGCGGTGTCTTGAGGAGTTCCGGGCCCACTTTCTGGAAATAAGTGGCCATGCCGCTGAGATTGCCGCGGGCGGCATCGAGTGTGCCGCGCATCAGAATCGAGCGGCGGGCGATCAGCTTAAGCAGGAGCCGCGGTGTGTGGCGGCCGCGCTCCCAGTTTTCCATGCTGTCGCGCTGGATCTGCTCAAGTTCGGGCGGTGCAAAGTGACATTGGAAGACGGGGTTGGAGAGATCGACGATTGGAAGCGGAATGCCGTCAACGCCAGCCGCGTAGTAGACGGGCCGGGCCATGGTTGCCGTTGCCTGTTGCGTTGTCTTGCTCAACGTCACTGCTCCGGACGGCGGGTTGCCGATTTTAAATTGCGATCACAGACAAAATGGTATGCGTTTGGCTGCCCGTCAATCGGAAATCGCAAATTCTTTTGCGGACAGACCGATGCAGCTTGACAAGGTTACGCCGGTAGTCGTACTTGAAAATGTTGACGCGGAGACTTCAGAAAGCGGAAACGGGCCGAACCTGACATCGCGGGGAGGCCATTTCGGCACGGACACTGCGTCAGACAGCAAGTGATCCGAATCTGTTCGGAAAGGAGCAGCTATGGGTTTGTTAGACGGTCTGTTGGGCGAGGTCCTGGGCACAGGCCAGAGCAGTCAGTCGCAGCAGGCGCAGAATGACCCGTTGGCTTCGATCCTGGCGGGGTTGACCGGCGGCAACCAGGGGCAGAGTTCGAACTTGTTGATGACGGTGTTGGCGTTGATTCAGCGCAGCGGCGGCCTGGGCAAGTTGTTGGAGGCGATTCGGGGCAACGGCCTGGCGGCGCAGGCGGACTCGTGGGTTGGCACCGGCCAGAATCTGAACATCTCGCCAAATCAGTTGCAGCAGATTCTCGGGGCGTCGACGATGAACGACATCGCAACGCAATTCGGCGTGCCGCAGCACCAGGCGGGCGACATGCTGGCGCAG
>JADYYF010000028.1 GCA_020853795.1 Candidatus Zixiibacteriota bacterium | reverse complement strand
GGACGGCCTTGATCGTGCCGCGCATAGCTGTCCGTCGTATCGACAAACTCCGACCAAGGGATCGACAAATCAAGCCTGATTTCCGGCATCACCATCGTCAGCCCGTCCGCTTCGGGATTATTGCCGAGATAGAAATTCACGCCGCCCTGCGATGAAACCAAAACCACATCGTGCCCGACCACGTAGTTCCGAATCGTGACCGGAAGAACACAAATCGCGATGCCCATGGCATACATCAGCGGTCGCTGTAATGCCGCCAGCCATCCGTGCGACCGGCGTTGGCCCAGCCATAGCCACAGTGCCAGAAACGGGAAGACCAGTAAGACGTTGGGGCGTGCGATGGTTGACAGTCCACCCAGTAGCCCGATACAGAACCAGCGCCCGAGCGAGGCAGCCTCACGATGCCGCAGCATCAACAGGAGCATCCCGAGATTGAAAATCATCGGCAGCCATTCGATCAGCAGCTCCGACTCGTACAGGATCAGCGTTCCATAGAAAACCGCCAGCAGCGAAGCCAGTCGACCGACGCGCTCCGTGAAGGCCGTGCGCCCGAGCTGATAGATGAGAACACACGTAAGCGCTCCGCCGATCGCCTGAATAAACTTGGCAACGAAGATCTTAATGCCAAAAATCCAATAGATCAATGCGAGCAGGTAGGGGTAGAGCGGTGCGCGGAAAAACACCTCGTCCCCCCAGAAACTCCCGGAGATAATCTCAATGGCCCAGCGGTGATGCCAGAGCGAGTCGATCTGCGGAACGTAGAACGCCGGATCGTTATGCTCCAGGAATAGTAGATTGATGACGCGGACGGCTGCGGCTGCAGCAAACACCAACAGCGACCAGCGAAAACTCTCCGTGGTCCAATGGCGCTGCCACCAGGCCTTCATCGGCGACCGCAGTCAAGTTGGCGCTCACTGCGCGATTCAATCATTGGGTGCTCCTTGCAATGGTAGCAAAGTTCGCCCGAAGCTAAAGTCGGCGGAAAATCAAGTCAAGCCAATTTGCACTGTCGCGGCTTGCGGAAAAAAGCGTTGCCTCGCCGTCACATTGCATTATTGTGAAGATTCAAGATGGCGACTGTAGCGACCCAGGATTCACAGATCGAGCGCGAAGCGATACCGAAGGTCTATCAACCCCACACCCTGCGCCGGTTGGCCGGCCGGCTGCTGTCGCGCCCGGCTTATTTCTGCGGGCTGTGGTATCTGCTGCATCGGGCCGTGCCGACCCTGCGTGGACGAAAACTGCTCGTCGTATTTACCTTTCATCGTGTCACCAACGACGATCCGGAGATTCAACATCTCGTGACCTACGACCGCGGCACCGCCAGCGCCGTGTTTGATGCTCAAATCGGCCAGATTCGCAACTATTTTGACGTCCTTAACCTGTCCCAATTCATCGAGATCATCGTCGGCAAGACGGCACCGCAATCGCACAGCTGCCTGCTGACCTTCGATGACGCCGACTCGGAATTTGTGACCGAGGCCTTTCCGGTACTGGCGCGTTATGACTGCCCGGCGGTCGTGTTTGCGCCGACCGATTACGTCGAATCGCACCGGCGTTTCTGGCATCTGCGCGTGTCGAACGCATTTCATCGTGCGGTGATTGCGGACTGGCCCCGCATCAGGAAATTGACACAGAACTTCCCGGAACCGCGTCGCCATTGGCTGGATGACCTCAATCTGGATACTGGCTCGCGTCGTGCCCAGGCCTGCTGGCGGTTCAACATCGCGCTCGATGCACTCGCCGAGCCTGACATTGAGCCGGTGCTGGCCGAACTGGAGGCGATCACTGGAAGCGACTACACCCTCGGCATCGAGTGCATGACCTGGGAGCAGTTGCGGTTCCTGCAGGGGAAGGGTATCGCTGTCGAATCGCATGGCGCCTCGCACGGTAAATTGGGGCGGATGACCCCGGAGGCGGTCCGCCGCGAGCTCGAAGAAAGCAAAGCCTGCCTCGAAACCAATCTTGGCAAGACGATTCGGGCCATCTGCTACCCTGCCGGTTCGGTGACAGGGGAGGTTGCCGCCCTCGCGGCCGAAGTCGGCTATGAGATTGGCTTTACCACGAAGCGGGGCTTGCTCCAGCCGCCGCTTACCGGCTCCGACCGCCTGCTGCTGACCCGCTTCGACATGCGCGGTGCTAATCGTTACGAGGCGGCAAAATTCCTGGGGTCGCTGGCGCTGCGATGATTCCCGCTTGCCCGGAAAAAATTTGAAACCGGGCAAACTCTGACGGGTACAAAGAGGGCAGAAAGCAACTAATCAGTTTGAAGAAATGGCAGGCAACCGACGCAAGATTTGGCCGCAAACCAAGAAATTGCACCCGTATATGTACGGAACCGCCGGTGCCGCGATCTGTTATGGGAAGTATAATCGCATGGAACCGGCCCTGACAACGAACCGCGAAACGATGGGAAGTCCATTGATTAACGAGTCTGCCGTTTACGATGCTCTGCGCGAATGCTACGATCCCGAAATCCCGGTTAATATCGTCGATCTCGGACTGGTCTATGACGTCCGGATCAAGGACGACGACATCGTGGAAGTTGACTTTACGTTAACCGCTCCCGGCTGCAGCATGTCCGGCATGATCCGCGAGGATATCCGTACGCGGCTGCTGCAGGTCGAGGGGATCAAAGACGCCGTCGTCAATATCGTCTGGGAACCTCTCTGGACCCCCGACAAGATGTCGGAGGACGCCCGTAAGGCGTTGGGGTTCGGATAAAAACAGTTGACAAGAATTCCGGCGGCTCGTAGATTGAGATAGCACGGGAATACCTCTCCACCCCGTCACCGCCCACATAGCTGACTTCGCACATTTACCAATGTACTTAACGATTTCGCCATTGTGGCGTCTTACATCACAGATGTCTTGGAGCCAAAGTAGTTTCGATATGAGTAGCAGAAACCAGCAAACCCTTAACCCTAACCCTGTGAGGGGGTGATTCTGAATGAAGCGTTTTATTACGCTGGTGCTCGCACTTTCATTACTCGTCGTGCCGGCTTTGCTGGCCAAGGATGCCGGAAACCGGGACCTGTTCCGAGTTGGTGAGGCCTCGTTCATTTCAGAATCGGAATTTGTGATTCCGGTTCTGATCAGCCATGATGAGGACTTGGCGGCAATGGATATTCCGCTAACCTACTCCGCGGGCGTGACCTTGACTCAGGTTTCATTCGAGAACACCGCTGTCGCCGATTTCGATGTCAAAATCGCGAATATCGACAGCGAGAATCATCGCGTGACGATCGGTTTGGTCAAGATGGTAAATGCTCCGCAGCAGAACCCGTACCTGAAACCGGCCGCCGGCGGTGGCAACACCGTGGCGCATCTGCACTTCAAACTTGACGATCCGACCCTGCAGTCGGTCGAAATCGGCACGTTTGCCAGCGCAGATCCAAGTCACGAACTGATGTTCGTGTACAACGAGTATGTCGACGGCGTTCCGCATGTTCGCGATCTCACTCCGGAATTTGTGGGCGGTCAGGTCAGCCTGAACGCGCGCACTCCGAATCTCGCGCTGCCGACGGAGTTTAGTCTGTCGCAAAACGTGCCGAATCCGTTCAACCCGTCAACGCAGGTCAGCTTTGCGCTGCCGACCGCGGCTAAAGTAAATCTTTCGATTTACAATGTCCTCGGCCAGCACGTGAAGACCCTCGTCGACACCGATATGCGCGCGGGTTACCAGACCGTCACCTGGGACGGCACTGATAATACCGGCCATACCGTGGCATCGGGCGTCTACTTCTACAAATTGAACGCGGGCGACTTCACCGCGACCAAGAAGATGCTGATGCTGAAGTAATTTTCCCGAACTGTTTTCGAAAGAAGCAGGAAGCGAAAATTCGCTAAACACAAGTGAAGACTCAGCGCCCCGTCGGGAGACGGGGCGCTTGGCTTTTGGGGCATCTACTCGGCGGTCGTCGGCTCGATCAGTGCGCGCACCGTGGCGACCGAGTCGGCAGGGAAGCCGCCGCGCGTGGCATGCTCGCGTACCGTCGCCTCATTCGGGGCGCGATAGATACAGTAGATCTTATCGTCGGTAACGTAACTGTGGAGCCACTGGATGCTCGGCCCCATCTGTTCCAGCACGCCGCACGATTTCTGGGAAATGGCGCGCAACTCCGCTCCGGTGAGTTTTCCGGCCCCGGGAATAATCCGCTCAATGACATACTTTGGCATGGGTTCCTTCGCCGCCGCTTGATTGCGGCAACTGCGGTGAAAATGGTTTATAGGGATCTACAATTATTGCAATATACGCGTTTGGGGCGGGTTTGTCAAGCCGTCACTCGGCCAACGAGGTTGGTTCCGTAGGGCAAGTCCCCTCATCGCGTCATCCCTGGTTCCAGAGGCATGCGTAAGGCAGGTCTCAATTGTTGCTCCCGACATCCCCAACCCCTGCCGCAGAGACTTACAGCTTTCACTACCGATAAACCGCACCAACCTGGATTCCCGATGGCGCGGCAATGACTCCATCTCTCATCTCCTCTTGGGAGAGGGGGCGGGGGTGAGGGGGCGTTCATCCTCGCGTCACTACTACCGCGCGCGTCAAAACTCATAAGGCAGCACCCCAAGCACGACCAAGAGGGTCGCACAGATGCAAACCACGCCTAACCCTACGGCTACTATAACGAAGCCCCTTTCGCTAATCTTCATCCCCAGTATCGTATCACCCTCGGCGATCGCGGCGCGTGCCCAAGGAACGAGGGATTACAGTGGGCTCGAAACTGTAGCACCGACTTCAGTCGGCTCACGTTAAAACGTTGCATCTGGTCTTCTCGCTCGCCCTCAATCCGGAAGTACCACACCCCCTCCCGCGCGAGGTGACCTGACGCTTTCGTCACATTACGAGCATGCGTCGGGCAGGTCTCAATTGTTACCCCCGACATCTCCAACCCCTGCCGCAGAGACCCGCCGGATACTCTGCCGAACGTCCTGCTACCAGAACCAACCCACGCCCAGCGTGAGCGAAAACACGTTGATCTTGTAATCTTCAAACGCCTGCCACGTCCACTGCGCCGACGGCACGATGGCAAACTTGTTGGTGACACGGAATCCGCCACCTGCGCCTACCATCAGCCCGCCGCCGGTATCCTCGACCTTGCCCGCGAAAATCGTGCCGGGAACGTCGAATTCCAGCGTCGCCTGCGCGATCGCCGGACCGCCCTTGATGAAGAATTGCTCGGCCGGGTAGTAAGTCAACGCCAGGGCGAGATTCGAAATCACGACGCTGGCTTCGGATGTGCCGCCGCCGTACTCAATCTCATAGTCTTTCACCCACGAGTTGCCTTCCGCGCCCAACAGTAGCTTCTGGCTGAGCGCGCCGCCGATCCGGAAATTGCCGGCGCCGCCGCTTTCGGCGTCCGTAATGAATGACAGGTTGTCGTTTTCATCATCTAGTTCCATTTTCAAGCTGCCCCAGCCGATACCGAAGCCGATGTAGAAGCCCGTATGCGTCGCGGGCTTCAGCCCGGCAAAGG
>JADYYF010000027.1 GCA_020853795.1 Candidatus Zixiibacteriota bacterium | reverse complement strand
GTGCGGGACACGATCATCGCGCAGATCGACGCGGAAGGGATTTTCGCGCACTACTCGAAGCGGATGCTGCACGAGGGGAGTTATAATTCGGAGCGGGAGATTATCTTCCAGCCGGAGCTGAGCCGGGCGATTACGCGCAAGGGCACGGACGATATCGACACGGTAGCGATCGGTGCGTTTTTCCATGACGTGATATCGGCGTTCTACTATGTGCGGTCGCTGCCACTGGAAGTGGGGCAGACGGTTCGGCTCAATTACGTTGGGCACGATTCGGTGTCGGTGTTGAACGTCAATGTACTCAAGCGGGAAACGGTGTCGGTACCGGCAGGAGAATTCAAGTGCATCGTGGTGGAGCCAATGTTGACCTCGGCGGGGGTGTTCAAGCAGGAGGGCGAGGTCAAGGTGTGGCTGACGGATGACCGGTTGAAGATGCCGGTGCTGATGAAGAGCAAGGTGATCGTGGGGTCGATTCACGCCGAGTTGACGGAATTCAAGCTGGGCAATCTGAACTGGTAACATGAAGCAGATCGATCTTGGCCGGCTCAAGGTGCGCTCGATCAAGGGGCGCCATTCGAAGGTGCATCGTTCACAATTCGACCTGAAGCTGGCGAGTGCGGGGGTCGCGGAGTTCGTCGAGTCGTTACCGGAGATTTTGAAGGGCGCCGATTTAAAGAGGCTGGCTGCGGCCTTGGTGACGGCGCAGCGCAAGAAGAAACCGATACTGTGGATGTTCGGCGCGCACGTAATCAAGGTCGGTCTGGCGCCGCTATTGTGCGAGATGATGCAACGCGGCTGCGTGCAAATGCTTTCGACGAATAATGCCGCGTTGATCCACGATCTGGAGCTGGCGTTTTTCGGGCAAACCTCGGAAGATGTCGAAGCGGCATTGGCGGAGGGGGAATTCGGGATGACGCAGGAGACCTGCCAGCACTATGCCGGCGTCTTGGCGATCGCCCGGACAGAGAAGACGGGACTCGGCGAAGCGGCCGGGCGCTATATCAACGGCCGGAGGGCCAAGTACCGGCAGCGGTCGGTTTTTGCGGTGGCGCAGCAACTGGGGATTCCGGCAACGGTGCACGTGGCAGTGGGGACGGATATCGTAAATGCGCACGATTCGTATGACGGCGCGGTGGTCGGGGCGGCCTCGCAGATCGATTTCAAGATTCATTGTCACCATGTCACGCGGCTGAAGAACGGCGGGGTGGCGCTGAATTTCGGGTCGGCGGTGATCATGCCGGAGGTGTTTTTAAAGGCGCTGGCAATTGCACGCAACCTTGATCCGAAGTTCACCCGTTTCACCTGCGCGAATTTCGACATGATCGGGCTTTACCGCCCGCGGAATAATTTTGTAACGCGCCCGCGTTTGCTGGGCGCGACGACATTCGATTTCTCCGGTCACCACGAGATCATGCTGCCTTTGTTATGGGCGGCCGTGCGCGACCGGATCTGATTATCGGCTCGGGAGTTTCTCGTTATGGCAAAGATCGTGGAGTGCGTTCCGAATTTCTCCGAAGGGCGGCGACCGGAGGTGATCAAGCAGATCACCGATGCGATTACCTCGGTGCCGGGGGTGGTGCTGCTGGACGCCGAAATGGACAAGGATCACAATCGCGCGGTCGTGACCGTGGCGGGCGAGCCGACGGCGGTCAAGAACGGCGTGTTCCTGGGGATCAAGAAGGCGGCCGAGCTGATCGATTTGCGGACGCATCAGGGTGAGCATCCGCGGATGGGTGCGACCGATGTGTGCCCGTTTGTGCCGATCAGCGAAATCACGGTGGAAGAATGCATCGAGCTGGCCAAGTCGCTGGCGGAGAAAGTGGGAAGCGAGCTGCAAATTCCGGTCTATCTTTACGACCAGGCGGCGACCCGACCGGATCGAGTGAGCCTGCCTGACATTCGCAACAAGCACGGGCAGTACGAGGGGATCAAGGCGACAATCGCGACCGACGACACGCTGGTCCCGGACTACGGGCCGCGGCGGGTGCATGAACAGGCGGGAGCGATTGCGATCGGCGTGCGGCAGTTCTTGATCGCGTTTAACGCTTACCTGGGCACGAATGACATCAAGGTAGCGCAGCGGATTGCCAAGGCGATTCGGGCTAACTCGGGCGGGTTTGCGTATTGTCGCGCCCTCGGATTCGAGATCAAGGACCGCAATTGCGTGCAGGTGTCGATGAACCTGATCAACTACCAGTTGACGCCGATTTACCGGGTGCTGGAGACGATCAAGTCGGAGGCGGCGCGCTGGGGAACGAATGTGACCTCGACCGAGATTGTCGGGCTGGTGCCGCTGGATGCGATATCGAACAGCGCGCGCTGGTACCTGATGCTGGAGAATTTCAGCAAAGAGCAGATTCTTGAGGCCAAGCTGCAAAAGTCCGCGGAGGAGCAGGGGAGTCGCGGCGGCTTGAGTACGTTCGTCGAGAGCGTGGCGTCGTCGGCGCCGGCGCCGGGCGGCGGTTCGGTGTCGGCGGCGGCGGGTTCGCTGGCGGCGGCGCTGGCGGCGATGGTGTGCCGGCTGACATTGGGGAAGAAGAAGTACGCCGAGGTGCAGGACCAGGCCGACGAGATTCTGAAGCGGGCGGACGCGCTCAAGGATGAGCTGTACGAACTGGTCGCGCGCGATGCGGCATCGTTCGATGCCGTGATGGCGGCGATGAAGCTGCCGAAGGAGTCGCCGGAACAGCAGGCGGCGCGAACGGCGGCGGTTCAGGCGGCGACGATTACCGCGACGCGAACGCCGCTGGAGACGATGCAGAAGGCGCTGGCGGCGATCGGTCTGGCGATGGAGATTGCGAAGATCGGGAATGTCAATTCGATCTCGGATGCCGGCGTGGGTGCGCTGATGGGTCACGCGGCCGTGCAGGGGGCGTTCTACAATGTTCAGATCAACTTGCCGGGGATTGCCGACAAGCGAGTGGCGGCGGAAATCGACGGGGAGGCGCGCAAAATCCTGGCGGCAGCGGAAACTCAGGCGAAGCGCGCGCGTGAAATTGTTATCGAGAAGATCGGATGTCCGGCAAGCTGATTGATCTGCATATGCACACGCATTTCTCCGACGGCCGCTGTACGCCGCAGGAGACGGTGGCGATTGCGGCGGAGCGGCGGCTGGCGGCGATTGCGATCACCGATCATGACTCGCTGGATGCGCTGCCGGAGGCGGAGGGATGTGCCGACAAATTGGGCATTGAATTTGTGACGGGCATCGAGTTGTCCTGCACGTATCAGAATTCCGACATCCACATGCTGGCGTACTTCATCGACTGCAACTACAAGCCGCTGGCGGAGAAGGTGACGTTTTATCAGGCCGAGCGGTTGAAGCGGGGGGAGATGATGGTGAAGAAGCTGAACGAAATGGGAATCGACTTGCGGATGGACACGGTCAAGCGGATGGCGGGATCGGGGGTCGTGGGCCGGCCGCACGTGGCGGATGCGCTGTTGTCGGAGGAATTCGTGCAGACGTTTGACGAGGCGTTCAGCCGGTATCTGGGCTATCACGCGCCGGCGTACGTGCCGAAGACCTTCTTTGATCCGGTGGAGGCGATCGAGCTGGTACACGAGGCCGGCGGGCTGGCGATCATGGCGCACCCGGGGACGGCCAAGCGCGACGACACGATCGATTATTTCAAAGAGATCGGGATGGACGGGATCGAAGTGTACCATTCCAAACATACACCGCAGCAGGTGCGTCATTACAAGAGCATTGCCGAGAAGAAGAATCTGCTCATCTCCGGCGGGTCAGACTGGCATGGCCGTCCCGATCCGCGCGCCGAGATGGGGAGCCAGCGTGTACCTTATGAAGTACTTGTTCGCATGAGAGAATACTTAGCCGCTCGAACTTCCAGCCGCAAGGAGCCATCGTGAGTCTGCATGTTTCTGCCCTCCTAACCGCGTTCGTTTTCCTGGTGATCAATTCCTTCAGTTACGCCTTGCCGACGGCGGCGATGAGCCGGGCGGAGCAATTGGCGGCGGCCCTGGCAGCAATGCAAGAGCGTGCGGCGCTGGCGGGTGTAGAGCCGGAGCAGCCGGCGGCGCTGGTCAAGTGCGGGTTGCCGGCGGTGTTTCAACTGCGGGCCTACGAGAAGTTGCTGGGCAAGCAGGCGGGGATTTCGGAATTCCTGGCGCGGCCGACGGATGCCGATTTTCCGGAGATCTACGATTCGCCGGGCGGGCACTTCAAGATTCATTATACGACGGCGGCGGGGGATCGCGATCGGATCGACGAGAGCTACGGCGATCACAACAGCAACGGAGTCCCGGATTATCCGGAGATTGTTGCGTTGGTGTGCGATTCGGTCTGGGATCATCATATCAATCAGCGGGGCTTCCGCGAGCCGATCAATGACCAGAATCACGGCGGGGGCGATGCGCGCTATGACGTGTACATCCGCGACGTCGGCGGCCAGGTTTACGGTATCACGTGGGCGGATCAGGCCGTGGCGGACGGGCCGATGGTGAAGGCGACGTCCTGGATGGAGTTGGACAACCACTATGAGCAGTACCAGGGCTATGACACGCGACCGCTGGACGCGATGCGGGTGACGGTGGCGCACGAGTTTCTGCACGCGATTCACCTGGCTTACGATGCCGAGGAGTTGTGCACCGACGCGAACTGCACGCCGGCGCTGCAGAATCCGTACTGGTTCGAGATGTCCTCGGTGTGGGCGGAAGAGGACACATACGACAACATCAACGACTATTATTTGTATTTGGAATTCTACCTGGACCAGGTTCACCGGTCACTGCGTTACATTTCCGAGACGGGTCTGAACATCTACGGCGCCGCACTGATGCCGATCTATTTGAGCCAGTTGTACGGGCGCGATTTGGTGCGGCTGGTGTGGGAGCGCTGCGGCGAGGTCCCGGGGGAGAATCTCCTGAGCGGAGCGTTGCAAGGGGCGCTGGACGAGATCAGCGGCGGCGCGGTCGACCTGGAGAAGGCGTGGCTGGAGTATGGAAAGGCGCTCTTTTTCACCGGCACGCGGGCGCGGCCGGGGAAGTTTTTCGAGGAAGCGGCCAATTACGCGATGGTGCCGGATAACGCCGGCAGTCCGCTGCGTCCGTATATCCGGTACTATTCGCAGTATCCGGTGACCAAACAGCAGGCGAGCGACAATGCGTTCTTACCGTCGGAGCTGGGGTTCAATTACCTGGTATTCAGCACCGGCACAATCGACTCGGTGTTTACGATGAATTTCGAGGGGGCGGTGAGCACGCCAATTCCGACCGATTGGCGGATTGCGATGACCGGGTATGACCGTTTCAATCTCAATGCACCCTTGAAAGTTGATCCGACGCACTATCAGAACTTTGGGCTGATTCAAGAGCGCAACCTGACGGCCGTCACGGATCTGCTCGGGGTGGTAACGATTGTGAACCCGGAACTGAGGCGGAAGGACAATTTCTATCGCTTCGAAGTGACCAACACATCGGTGGTGATCAAGGAGAATACGGTAACGTTCGTCAACACCAAGTTCCTGCTCTCGGAAGGCGACGACCATGCCTTCTATGTGATCGTGCAACCGGCAGCGAAGGCGCAGGTCAACATGACGATCTTCAACGCCGCGGGGGAAGAGGTCTACCAGTCGGGGACCTACGAGCCGGCGGCCGGAGAGCGGTATCCGATTCAATGGAATGGCCGCAACAACGACCGGGAAGAAGTCGCCTCGGGGGTGTATGTCGTGCAGGTGCGCATCGGTGACGAGACCACCCACAAGAAGATCCTCGTGATCAGGTGAACGCGCGCCGCGTTGCCGCCATCGGCATCTTTGCCGCGCTGGCTTACGCCGGCTCGTTTGTGCTGCTCGCGCTCCCCAATGTCACGCTGTCGATCCTGATCGTTTTCTACGCCGGCTTCTACCTGGAGAGCCTGGCGGGGATGGCGGTCGGAATCATCGCGGCGCTAATCATTTCATTGTTCAATCCGTATGGTTTGGCGCCGCCGCCGGTGCTGGCGGCGCAGGTCCTGGGGTATGCGCTAGTCGGGCTACTGGGTTCGGGGTCGCGGCGGCTGGTGGATGCTGCGTCAAAGGCCGTGCGATACGTGTGGCTGGTGTTGATGGGAATCGTCAGCGCGCTGATCTATATGACGCCGGTGTCGGTGGCGGATGCGTATCTCTTCGGGCCGTTCTGGGAGCGCTTGGCGTTGTCGGCGCCATTTGTGTTGGTGACCGTCGGCAGTAATGTGCTGTTCTTCGTGATCCTCTTTCCCGTCCTTGCGAAACTCAAAAAGTTGGGTATTTTCCCAGTCAACTAGTGTCGGGGCGCCGGGGCTGCGCTGGTCCGGCACGGAATGTCATGAAACACTCTCAGCGCCATCCCGCCGTTACTTTTGTTGCCGTCGCTCTTGTGATGATCTGCGGGGCTGTATACTGCCCGGCGCAGACGACCGAGGCAATTGGCGACTCAGCAAGGGCGGTGGGGGACACGGTCGAAGTGGCGGCGCCAACCGATACTGCGACGATCGTGTGGCCGCGGGAGTTTCGGGACAGCGTGATGGTGTTGCTGGCCGGGGAGCAGGGCTGGCTGCTCAGGCTCGACCTGCCGCAGGCGACGTCGCGGTGGAAGATGAACCCGGCGCTGGCGCGGTACTCCGTGACGCCGTGGGGAGATTTCGAGAGTTTCTACGCGGCGGGGTTGGCGCCGGCAGCGCTGTCGCGATATGATATGTTCGCTGGGGATCAGTCCTTTGCGAATCCGGTGCCGTTGCCGTACGGGGAGGATTTCTTGCGCACGGAGACGGCGGATTTTGAGATGTTACTGTGGCCCGGGTCGGCGGCGGTGATGGCGCCGTTTGGACGGGCGTTGACGATGGTGCAGCGGCTGGAGCGGATTCCGTCGGACACGGCGCACAGCTCGATCTATGTGACGCGCGGGCGCGGGGGATTTGCCAACACGACATTTCGATTCCAGAACTATTTTGGACCAGTAGGATTTTTGGCGGCGGACGGCAGTTTCCAGAAGATGGACGGGCTATACTTCTCGTCCAACAGCAAGCTGGAACGAATGCGGTTTGTGGCTGCGCCAGATGTTGGGCGGCGACTGAAGCTGGATTTGCTGTACGCGTTCAACCGGCTGAAGGGGGATCGGTTGATCTTTCCGTCGGCGTATGGGTACTCGGGATATAGCAGCGATTACGAGGGGACATATGCGGCGCAGGCGCGGTATTATGCCGGGCCGACGTCGGTGTACGCGTTCGACGTGTCTTACAAGAGCGCGGATCAGAAATTCAACGATGTGAAGTTGCGAACGGCGCAACGATTCAAGGTCGTCGATGTACGGGTGGCGAATCAGCGCGAAGCGGGCCGACATCAATTGGAGTTGGCGGTGGATTCGCGGTATTGCCGCTACACCGATAAGGGGGAGACGACAAACGCCCTATATTACAGTGGCGGCGTGAGCGACATCGTGGCACTGAATGCGAGGACGACGGCTTATGCGCATCTGGCGGTGACGGGATCATCGGACCTGACGCCGCGACCGACGGCGGTAGCGATGATCGTCGGGTCGCTGTCGGAGGAAATCACGGCGAGTGTGACGGCCTCGCATGCGGCGATCGTGCCGACGGCGGAGATGATGTACGGCGTCGACAAGAGTGCGGCAATTGAGGCGGATTCGGTGGATTACCGCCTGCGGCCGAGCGATGATCTCGATATCGGGTCGGCCAGCGGCGTGGAGGCCAGTTTGGAGCGCCGATCGGAGTGGCTGTGGTTGCGGTTGCGCGGCGGGTATTTTCATTTAGAGGAGATGCCGGCGTGGACAGTCAGCTTCGATTCGTTGAAGTACGGCGAGTTTAGCGCGGCGGGGATTGACCGCAACGTTTGGCTGGTCAGTCTGGAGTCACAGTGGCGGATGCATCCGCGACTGGAGGCGGAGGTGAGTTATGGGCTGCGACGGGTGACGACGGCGGGCGAAAATCTGACGTTCGGTCCGGCGCACACGGCGACTGGGATCGTGATGTACAAGTTGCCGATCCGGCGGTTCCTGGTTGATCTGCATTTCGGCGCAGGGGCCAAGCTGCGGTCGGCGGCGGATCGCAACTTCGTTGGAGCGCCGGAGGACGGCGCGTTGACAGCAGACACGTATTTCACTTTTGATCTCAAGAGCTTTCATTTCTTCTTCAACTTCGAGAATGTCTTCGACACGAAGTACACGGTGGCCGGCTTGGATCAGCGCGGCCGTTCGGTCTGGTGGGGCTTTAATTGGGCGTTTCTGGATTAGGAAGAGACGGATGAATCGAACCGAGGCATTGGAACTGGTGCGGGCGAAGGTGGGGCAGGAAAATCTGGTTAAGCATATCATCAGCGTCGAGGCGGTGATGCGGCGGCTGGCGGAGCATTTTGGGGAAGACGTCGAGCGCTGGGGGATGGTCGGGTTGCTGCACGATCTCGATTATGTGGAGACGATGAACGCGCCGGAGCGGCACACCTTCGTCACCCGCGAGTGGCTGGCGGCGTATCCGGAAATCGACGAGGAAATGCAGTATGCGATTCACTGCCACGCCGACCACAAGCCGTGTTTGTCGAGGATGGACTGGTCGTTGTATGCGACCGATCCGACGACAGGACTGATTACGGCGGCGGTGATGATGCATCCGTCGCGCAAGCTGGCGGAGCTGCAGGTGGCATCGATCATGAAGCGATTCAAGGACAAACGTTTTGCTGCGGGGGCGCGGCGCGAGGGGATCGCCAAATGCTCGGAACTGGGCTTGACACTGGAAGAATTTCTCGGTCTGGCGCTCGAGGGGATGCGGTCGATCGCGCCGGAGCTGGGGTTTTGAGCGCGGGCGGCAAGCGCTAATCAGACGCTAACAGGCAGCGGGGCGGTTCGGATAGACGAATTCATGGCAGCAGTCACGGCAACGCGGGAGATGCGTAAGGCGCAGATCGGCTGGATCATCTACGACTTTGCGAACACGATTTTCTCGATGAATATCGTGACGTATTTTTTCGCGTCGTGGCTGATCAATGAGCTGGCGCTGGAGGACATCTATTTCAGCCTGGCGTATTCGGCCTCGATGCTGGCGGTGGCGTTGACGCTGCCGGCGCTGGGACGGCGCGCCGATCACCACGGCACGCGACTTGATCACCTGCTGGTGTTCACGCTGCTGTGCGTCGGATTCACAGAGTTGATTGCGCTGACGGCTTTGCTGCAGTCGCTTTACACGGCGCTGATCGTGGTGATTCTGGTGCTGTTTGCGGCGGCGAATTATTTTTACGAAGGCGGGCTGACGTTCTACAATGCGCTGATCAGCGATGTGTCGACGCCGGAGAACATCGGCAAGATCTCCGGCCTGGGCACCGGCATCGGGTATGCCGGCTCGTTGTGCGGGTTGCTGATGGTTTATCCGCTGTCGACACTGACGATCTGGCCGGGGGTGTCGGGGAGCGTGTACACGTTTCTACCGACGGCGCTGCTGTTTGCGCTGTTTGCGATCCCGACATTCCTGTGGGTGAAAGAGCGACCGGCGGTACAGGGGCACATTCCGGCGCGCGAGAGTTTCTGGGTCGGGCTGCGCCGGTCGTTGAAGGAGACGCGTGATTATCCGGGGCTGTTACGGTTCATGATCGGCAATTTCCTGATCGCGGATGCGGTGAACACGGTAATTCTGTACATGTCGGTGTACTCGCAGTCGGCGGTAGGCTTTGTCGAAACGGACAAGCTGATTCTGTTTGCGGTGTCGACGACGGTGGCGCTGTTCGGTTCGATTTTGTTCGGCTACATCACGGACTGGCTGAAAGCGAAGACGGCGTTGATGATTACGGCGGCGGGATGGGTTGTGTGCTTGCTGGCTGCTTCGGTGGCGGCGTCGAAAGCAGTGTTCTTCGTGATTGGAGGCTTAGTCGGCATCTTCTTAGGGGCGGTCTGGACGACCTCGCGGCCACTTCTCAACAGCCTGGCGCCGGCGGAGAAGCTGGGTCAATTTTACGGAGTGTTGTCGCTGTGCTCGAAAGCGGCAGCCATTGTTGGGCCGCTTCTATGGGGGCTGGTTGTGCTGTTCGGCAAGTCGGACCAACCGCTGGGGCAGGTGACGCTGGATTGGCTGGGGGCGTTGGGAATCGGCGATCCGGCAGCGTTGGCGGGGTCGATTCACCACCGGCTGGCGCTGGTAGCGCAAGTGGTGCCGATGTTGATCGGATTGTGGGTGCTGCGCAAGCTGCCGAATCGGCGGCGGTATCAGGCGCCGTAGGGGCCGGACAAGTCCCGATTGCCAAATTCGGGAATTGCATTATATTCACCTCAGCAACTCTACTTACCGGAGACATTCTTGCGAACCGCGATTTTCATTGTTCTTACTCTATGCTTTGCCGGCAGCGCGCAGGCGACGATCCCGTGGCCGATGGAGCCGTTTGACTCGGCGCAGCCGCTGGGGAACAGTTACGGCGAGTACCAGGACTATGGCGGGTCGCCGTACATGCATCCGGGGATCGATATCCTGCGACCGGCGGGGACGGCGGTCTATGCCGTTAAGGCGGGGTGGGTCAAGGCAGTTCTGACGACATCGGCGGAATTGCACTGGCGCGTGGCGATCGGCGACAGCGCGGGAGCCGACAGTTGCGACGGCTGGTTGTATGCGCACCTGGATGAGCCGACAATCGCCGTGTCGCTGGGGCAGCATGTGGACAGCGGGACATTCTTGGGCAATATCGTGCAATGGCCGGTGGCGGATTTTCACCATTTGCACTTCGTCAAGATTCGCGACGCTGGACTGGTGTGGACGGCGAATTGGCGGTTTGTGGGCAATCCGCTCGACGAGCTGGTGAACATCGATGATTTCGCGCCGCCATTCTTTGTCGACATCAACTCGGGAACGCCGTTTCGATTCTGCCGCGACAACAGCGACACGTACTTCAACGTCGGGGTGCCGATCAATGGGGATGTCGACATCATCGCGAAGGCGCATGACCGAGTCGGGCATCCGACCTGGGTGTTGTGTCCGTACGAGATGGGGTATGAGATTCGCTCCGATTCGGTGATGCTGGGGCCGTTTCTTTCATTTCGATTCAGCGGTGAGTTGTTGTGGGACCAGTCGCAGCACACGGTGTTCAAGAATTCGGGGCCGTGCAATTCGCAAGCCGACTATGACTTTCGTCAATTCTATGAGATCCTCACCAATCACGACAACGATCCGTTGATTACGCCGTACGACATCGGCGGCAAGTGGGCGACGGGGCAGGTGCCGAACGATACTTACACGATCCGCGCCTGGGCGAAGGACCGCTACGGCAACCTGGCGGTCGACAGCATGACGGTAACGACAGCGAACTTCTACACGATCACGCTCAATCTGGCAACGACCGACGGTAATCCGCATGCGCGCGACTTTATTGTGCAAGTTCCGTATACCGGCATCAACGACACGACGGAGACGGGCACGCCGAGCTACACCAGTCAACCGGCGGGGCGTTATCTGGTTGCGGTGGCGAGAAACGGCTACGTGGCGCAGAGCAGCATCCGGGACGTCTTCGGTAACTTGGTTGAAGATATCACGCTGGCGCCAGCAGCGTTTATCAACGGCGACGTCGACTTCAACGGGATCGTGAATGTGTCGGATGCCGTGTACCTGATCAATTATATTTTCGCGGGCGGGCCGTATCCAGTGCCGTGGGCGGCGGCGGTGGCGATCGATGCCAGTCCGAATGTCAGCATTTCCGACGTCGTTTTCCTGATCAACTACATCTTTGCCGGCGGACCGGCGCCGGGGACGCAAAAGTGATTATCAGGTGATGATCGCAAACTGCGCCGCGCACCTGCCATTGCTTTCCTGACCATTCCCCTCTATATTCGGCGCCACAGGAGGAATCTATGTCGGAACGATTGGAGCAATTTCGCGCCTACCGCGAGAAGATGAATGAGCGGATTTTGGCGGAAAAGCACCAGCAGATCAATCGCTTCTTCGCGCTGGATACGCGCACGTATGAGGCGGGGGCGCTGGACGCCCGAACCAAGGAGATGCTGGGGCTGGTGGCCTCGCTGGTGCTGCGCTGCGATGATTGTATCGCGTATCATGTGATTCAGTGCAAGCGGGAAGGCGTGGAGCGCCCGGAGTTTTTTGAGATCTTCAACGTCGGACTGGTCGTAGGGGGATCGATCGTGATTCCGCACCTGCGGCGGGCGGTGGAGTTGCTGGACGAACTGGAGAAGGAGTAGCGGGCGACGTCAGATATCGGCGACGAAGGTCGCGGCGATGTCCTGCAGGAAGTGGGCGATGATGCCGGGATAAAGGGAGCGGGTGGCAAGAAAGAGGGCGGAGAACATGAGACCGTAGACGAAGATGAGAAGAAAGCCACCGAAGCCCTGGTAGAGATGGCCGGAGGCGAAGGCGACGGAGGAGATGAGGACGCCGATCCAGCGGCGATTGCCGGTGAGCAGGGCCAGACGCGTGATCAGATAGCCGCGGAAGGTGATTTCCTCGGAGAAGGCGACGACCACGCAGAGCAGCGCCCAGACCGATCGTTCACCTGAAGTGTGCGGCAACAAGGGGGTGATTTCGGCGATGCTGGCGGGGGCGTGCGAGAGCACGAGATTCTGCAGTAGCATCAAGGCGAAATTCGCGGCGACGAGGAACGTGATGCCGACGGGCAAAGACCACCAACGGAAGCGACCAAGTCCGATGCCGGAGGGGGAATCACGCTCGGAGCGCACGGCGATGGCGACGATCAGCAAAGTTGCCAACTGGAACGCCATGGTCGGCAGGTAGACCTCGGTGATCGGGTTGGCGGTTTCTTGGGCGAGATTGAGTTGGTCTTCAACAAAGAGGAACGACGCGAGCGGCCAGACGAGAGCTAACAGCGTCAGGACGGCATAGGAGATGATCGTCAGGCGGGGGACCGGCGGCGGTTCTACCGACGCAGGCGGGCCAGCACCAGGGCTATCCCCACGATAATCAGAATAATCGGCCACGATTTACGCACCGGCGGAATGACTTCGAGATTGGCGAGGAGAAAGAACAGGCCGATGCCCAGCACGATCAAGCCGCCGGTCAGACTATGACGCCGGAGCGGCTGCGACGGTTCATTCGGTTCGGTCATGGTTGGACGATTCCTCACTGGAAGTTCATGTCGGGGCAACTTACGCGGCGGCAGCCCGGTGCGCAAGCGCAAATTCGCGGTGATGATTGATGTGATCTTCACCTGATTCCCAAGACGGGCGCGGGCGGGTTGATTGCGCGTGAAGGAGGTCGACGGTATGGGACTACGGTTCTACTCATGGATTGCAGAAGCGCGCGGGGAGTCGGCGTGGACGGCTGAAGGCGGTTTGCAGAGGCGGCGGCAGCAGGAGCGGCGGGCGGAGGCGGTGCAAGGGGCGTTGGAACGGCTGGCTCCGGTCGAGCGCGTGATTCTGCAGCGGCACTTTTGGGAAGGGGCTTCGCTGGCGGAGATTGCGCTGGCCGACGGCAGCCGGCTGGAGCGGGTGTTGACGCAGTATCGGGGAGCGCTGCGCAGGCTGGAGCGGTTTTTGGCGGATTTCGCGAAGGAGGAGTTCGGGATTGAGGGAATGGCAGAGCGGTGCGTCATTTGCGCGGCACCAGAGCGCGCAGCGATCGAGGCGCTTCTGGCGACGCGGCGTCCGGGGGAGGGATTTCGGCGGGTGATGGCGGTGCTGGAGTTGCGGTTCGGAATTCGGCTGGTCTCGAAGCAGACGCTGGTCGGACATCTGAAGTACCACTATCGAAAAGGAGCAAGAGAATGAAAGAGAAGGAGAAACGCAACGGGTACGCGGTGAATTTCTTCATCAGCGGTGCGCTGAAAGAGCAGCTGGAGGAATTGGCGCGCCGACAGGAGCGGACCCTGGCGGATGTGATCCGGCTGGCATTGCGGACAGCGGTGCCGGTCCTACGCGGGATGTGGGAGGCGGAAGACCGGCTGGTGGCGGACTGGGCGGCTCGGATCGCCGCCGGATCGGTGACGCCGAAGGTGTTGCGGGCGGCTACGGAGCTTAGTAGCAGGGACGGGGACCGTCGCGGTAGAGATAGTTGAGCAAAACTACGATGTCGATAGCGTTGGCGGTGCCGTCGCAGTTGACATCGGCCAGGTCCGGATCAGGCGTGATGTTGTAGCCGCGATAAAGATAGCGGATAAGCCACAGCGCATCGTTGAGGTTGAGACCGGGTTGGTCATCGAGGTCGCCCTGGAGGCGATTGACGCGCAGGTGCAGCAACGCAGAACCGGAAATCTGGGGCTGGCCGGAATCGGTGAGGCGAACGCCGATGTCGAAATCACCGGCAGTCGTCGGAAAGCCGGAGAGGAGGCCGTCGTCGGAAAGATCGAGACCTTCGGGAAGCGTCACGATGTAAGGTGCCCAGGCAACGGGCGGATGGCCGCCGGCGGCAGAGAGGCGATAGGAATAGAATTCGCCTCGGAAGGCCTCCGAGAGGGTATCGTCTATCGCAGTCAGATCGAAATCGGTTTGCCAGGCGTAGTTGATGACCCAGTTTTCGGGATCGAGATTGCAGGCGTCGGGACGGCCGGGCAAGAGGAAGCGGTAGAATTGCCGGGGGGAATCGGTGACAATACGTTCGACGATGGTCGTGTCGGCCAGGACGAAGGCGACATCGAGATCCGTCGCGAAGATCGGCTCGCCCTGCATCTGGCGCAGTTCAAGTTGCGTCACCCAACCGGAATCGGTCTGGTACGTGGTGAAGCCGTACTCAAACGAGGGGATCACGGGCTGATAGACCCACTGGTCGAAGTAGCGGCGCAGATCGCGACCGGAGACGGTTTCAGCGACGGCGCGAAAGTCCTCGGTGGTAGCGGAGCCGTACTTGTGCACCGATTCGCCATAGGTGCGGAGGATCGCAAAAAAGGTGGAATCGCCGGTCAGATAGCGCAGCGTGTGGAGGACAAAAGCGCCTTTGTCGTAGACGACGCGGTCAAAGATGTAGCCGACGACAGAAGTATCCTCGACATACACCTGCAGGTCGAGGTTAACCAGGTGCGACATATAGTTGCGAATTGCCGGCCAGCCCAAAGTGTGTTCGATCCAGAGGGCTTCGGAGTAACGGGCGAAGCCTTCATTGAGCCAGATATCGTGCCAGGTGCCGCAGGTGATCATGTCGCCCCACCACTGGTGGGCGAGTTCGTGGGCGATCAGCCAGTCGTGGAAGCCGCCCATCGAGGAGCAGGTCTGGTGTTCCATGCCGCCGCCCCAGAGGAATTGTGCATGACCGTACTTTTCGTTGATAAAGGGGTACTCGCCGTAGATGCTCGAGAAGAACTCGATCATCGGGACGACGAGGGCATTACTGGCGCGGTACTGGTCAATTTGCTGCGGGAACAGCCAGAACTCGACGGGCATGGTTTTTCCCTGATCGTGCAGGGTGTCGGCGTAGTGAGCGTAGTCGGAGATTGCCAGACTGACGAGGTAGGTCGAGATCGGATACGATTCGTGCCAGTGGGCGGTGCTGGTGCCGTCACCGTTGTCGACGAGAGAACGCAGGCTACCGTTGGAGACAACAGTGAGCGTGCTGTCGATGGTGACGATCATATCGACGGAATCGGCCTTGTCAGACGGATGATCTTTGCAGGGCCACCAAGTGCGGGCGAAAAAGGGCTCGGACAATGAGCTGATGACGAAGATATCCTGATAGCGGGCGAAAGTGAATGAACCAAAGCCCTGGTTGCCGGGGTTGCCATGGTAGAAGACGGTCACCGCAAATTCGGCGCCCGATTGCAAGCCGGGATAGTCAACGGTCAGAAGATCGCCGGCGAAGGTGAAGGTGGCGAGAGAGCCGGCGGCGCGAACGGAGTCGACGACCAGGTCGCGGTAGAAGTCGAAATCAAGCGCGGTGAGGGGAGAACCAAGCGCGCGGCCGACGATATCGACCTGGCCGACGATCGTCTGGCGGAGCGCGTCGATCTCGAGGTCGAGACGGTAGTATTGGGCGTCATAGAGTTTCTGGTTGTCCGTCAGCGGATACTGTTGCAGGCGTGTGGAGAGCGCGGACAAGCGTTGTTGATGCTGATGGATCAGCTTCTCGTCCTGAGGGAGGTACGGCGCGGGCTGAGCCAGGCTGGGGTTCGCGGCGCGAAGGAGCAACAGCGCGAACAGAAGTAATGGGACAGAGCGGAGTGAAAACGGCATGATCGAAATACTCATTCAAGATAACGCTGAAGCCGCAGTATCCGTTCAAGGAGTCGAATTTGCAATGCAAAAAAACGCCGCGCCCGGGACGATCCGGGCGCGGCGCTGAAAGGAGTCAAAGATTGACTAAGCTTTGACCGAGGTGCCCCCTAAATGCAGCCAGCCGGAGCCGGACCGCCGGCGAAGATGTAGTTAATCAAGTACACCGCGTCGGAGATCGAAATCGCTTTCGATCCGTCGGCGTCGCCGAGACAGGTCTGAGCCGGAGCCGGACCGCCCGCGAAGATGTAGTTGATCAAATACACAGCGTCGGAAATCGACCATGCACCGGAGTTGTCGGCATCGCCGCACTTGCAGAGTGCGCAAGCCGGAGCGCCGGTATAGACGTGAGCGCACAACCAGGCCTTGCCGCGATCCAGAATATTCTGGAAGTCGGCCAGGGAGGTCGAGCCTTCGGTGCCGGCGAAGATGACCGCAAAGCGCAACGTGTCATTGGTGGCGCCGTTGACGGTCGCATTCTTCTGGATGATCAGCACCGAGTTCAGGTCCTCGGTCGAGTCGGTGACGCTGTAACCGGAAGTGGCAGCCATCTTGTTCCACAAGGTGTCGTTTTCGTAACCACCGAGCGGATAGACGGTCACGTCGTTCTCCCAGACGAAGCCGCCGGCCATGGCTGTATTGTCGCGACGAACGCCGCGCATACCGGCATAGCGGTTCTGATTGGCACCGTACTTGCCGCGCTGGTAGACAGCCTGGCGCGAGGCGTCGGAACCGCCGACGTTGTCGGAACTGTCGTCCTGGACGTCAAGGTCGAGGGCATACGCGATCGTCAGGTTGGTAACGCTGCCGGTCGGGTTCTTGGCACCCTTGAACAGCCGGTACGAGGCGAGGATCACCTTGGCGGTATCGGGGCTCTTGGGGGCGTAGTAGTCAACGATGAACCCGAGGGTGGTGTCGCGGTTGGAACCGCGGCCGGAGGCGATCCGGTAAGTGCTGAAGGTGGTCGAATCGTAGGTCGTATTCGACTGCGCGTACAGGTAGCCGAACGGATTGTTGGCCGATGGCGCGCTGCCGCCGCCCTCGAAGATTTGATAGCTCATATTGGCGGCGGAGTTGCCGAGCACCAACGAGCCGTCAAACATCGGTTCGGTCTGATCGGAGAAGAAGTAGAACGACCGACCGGTTTCCTGATGCGAGTTGCGGCCTACCTGCGCCACGTTCATACGGACGAGGCTGGTGCGGATGGCGGCATCCTGCGGCAGGAAGAAGTTGGTAAACACGAAGAATTCCACCGGCACCTGGAACTGAGTCGGACCTTCGTAGCTGAAGGTGATCGTAGCCGAGTAGTAGCCTTCGGTCGCGATCGGGCCGGCGGTGACCAGCAGGGTCTGCGAATTGGTGCAGCCCGCGGGTACAGAGCCGCCAGCGGGCACGCTGAGCCAGCCGGAGCCGGAGTTGTAAGTAATCGTCCGGGTCCAGGTGGCCGACGCGTTACCGGAGTTGGTCAGCACGAGATTCTCGCTGTCTTGGCCGCCCGGGGCCGCATGCAGCAACGGATAGACCAATCCGGCCGGATTGGCGGTGACGTTGCGGTAGGTGTCCATCGGGAAGCAAGCCCGGCCGAGATACATGATCGGGCTGTAGGTTTCGGCGGTGGCATCGTTACCGACTGCCGAACCGGCATCCTTATCGTTCATGTACTCGATGTACAACGAGTCGGTGGAGTGCGGTGCGACGGTGGCAAAGTTGTCGTCGTCGCAGTTACCGGCGGTGCAACCGTCGGTGCGCGAGTTGGTCAGGTTGACCGGCGGGCCCCAGGTTTCACCATCGGTGGAAGAAGCCTGGGCGTAGATTTCGCCGTTCGGGAAGCCGCCCGCCGAGCAGTCGGTCAGAGCCGGCGTGGACGGATTGGTGTCACCGACGTAGCGGGTGTAGACCACATAGAGGGTCTTGGTAGCGCCGACGGTGCACTCGGCCAAACTGGCGCGACAGACGTTGGATTCAAAGGCCTTCATCTCGCAATTGTCATGGACATTGTTGGCGTCGATGATCAGCGAGATACACTGATTGCAGTCGTCGTAGTGGTACAGTTTGCCTTCCTGATCGGCAATCTGACCGGCGACGGAATCGTAGAAGGCGGCAGTGTAGACGACATGGAAGCAGCCATCGGAGGTAAACACGCAGTTGGCCTCCTGATTGGCGCGTTCCTTGGTGCCGGTCGCGTAGTTGGTGATGTTGACGACCGGACCCCAGGTGACGCCGAGGTCGGTCGACAGGCGATAGGCCGCATCGTTATTGGCGCGGCTGCCGACGTTTTGGCGGGACTTGGTGTAAGCGATTGCGACCTTATTGGAATTCGGGTCCTGGGCAATCGAATACGAGATCGCCTGCGTGGAGTCAATGAACTTGCCGCAGGAGGTGTAGGTCGTGAACGGCGTGCCGGTGCCGCGATAGTAGGACATGGCGCTAAAGTCGGAACCGGAGTTGCCTTCCATAGCGACCAGGTGGACGACCGGGTTCAGGCTGCCGTCGACGTCGCCGGCGACGCGCGGCCAGATATAGGGTTCGGTTGTCGAGCCGGACCAGATGTTCTCGCAGGTCGGGGCCGTGGAGGGCACGTCGACCATAGTGAAAGCACCGGCGCCGGAGGCAAAGTCGAGAGCCGAGGTCGAGCGGTAGGCGGCGAAAGACGCGCCATAACGCCAGACCGGCAGAGCCGAATTGCTAATTTGATCGACGTTGCACATGTGACCTTCGCGGGCATCGGAAATCACGAGGCCGCCGGGAAGGTCGAAGAACGTGGCGATGGAAGGCCGATAGCTGCCGTAGCGAACTTCACGCAGCGTATTGGCGACCAATTTGTGCGTCCAGACGAAGTGGACGCGGCCATCGCCGCCCTGGACGATCTGATGGCCCATGGCCGAGTTATGCTGGATGTCATAGGCGGAGTTGCCAATGACAATACCGGGGGAGGCCATGAAGCCGAGGGCGGTCGAATTAGAGCCGCCCGACTTGACGGGACGGTTGAGTTGCTGTAATTGGACATCAGTCAGCGGACGCTTCGAGCTTTCGGCGACGATGTCGCGCGGATCGATACCTGTGGCGGAGTTTGAGGATTTGGCGGCAAAAGCTGAAACCGACAACAGGCAGGCCACGTAGAACAAACTCACAAGGATCAGTGTGAGTTTTTTCATACTGTGTGCTCCTTTCAGATTAGTGAGTAGAGAAACGTTGCAAATTCGTAAACACAAGTTGCTTGAACGCTGTCTGTTAGGAGTTGATCACCTCCCTCAGGGAGCGCCCAGACTGGACCGTTGATGGCGCAAGCATAGTGCTTTCCTGACTCGAACTTTGGTATTCGTTGGTCTCAACACCCGAATAGTGGTTTAGAGGAGACTCTGGGGGAGGGTGATCGTAACGGGTACGGCAGGTTCAGGCGAAACCGGGTTAGTAGTCTACGAGCCGTAGAAATTCACCAGTTACGCACTCACTCACCCCGAGGCGTCTCAGACGGTAGTAAGACCTATTGGTTTTTCTGCTGTACACCTTGAGTATAATCTCCTCCCAAACAGGTGTCAATTTGTTTTTTTCGGGGCCGAGAACGGCCACTCATGGTATCGGAAGTTATGGCGCGGCATAAAGGGAAATTGCACGTATCGCCTTGGCATCGGAAAACGATTGTTGCTTGTTTTCCACCACAAAGATAGATAGAATCTGCAGTGATGGCGAGTCTGCGATTATTGATAGTCGATGACGAATCCAATCAGCGCGAGATGCTGGGGGGGTATCTTAAGCGGTTGGGGTACAGCATTCAGACCGCCGAATCGGGGGAAGCGGCGCTTAAACTGCTTGAGTCCAAAGCATTTGAGATCGGGCTCTTTGATATGAAAATGGCGGGAATCAGCGGGCTGGAGTTGTTTCAAAAAGTGCACGCTCAGGACCCGGAGATGCAGGTGATCATGATCACGGCGTTCGGGAACGTTGAATCGGCGGTGGAGGCGATGCGGGCGGGGGTATTTGATTACATCTCCAAGCCGGTCAATTTGGAGGAATTACAGGAATTGATTCGCAAGGCGGGGGAGCGGCACTACCTGCTGGCGGAGAATCGGCGGCTACGGGAACACCTGGAGTCGATCGAGGCCCCGGAAATTGTCGGGGTGTCGGCGAAGATCAAGTCGCTGCTGTCGGAATTGGCGCGGGTGGCGCCGACGGATGCGACGGTGCTGATTACGGGAGAGTCGGGAACAGGGAAGGAGCTTCTGGCGCGGACGATTCATCGCCTCTCGCCGCGGCGGGAAAACCGATTTGTGGCGGTGAGTTGCGCAGCGATTCCGGAGACACTGCTGGAGTCGGAGCTATTGGGTCATGAGAAGGGAGCGTTTACGGGGGCCGAGAAGCGGCGGTTAGGGCGGTTTGAGCTGGCCTCGGGGGGAACGCTGCTTCTGGATGAAATCGGCGAGTTGCCGGTGGCAATCCAGGTGAAGTTGCTGCGGCTATTGGAAGAGCGAAAGTTCGAGCGGCTGGGTGGAGAGGAAGAGGTGACGGCGGATGTGCGGTTGATTGCGGCGACGAATCGGAATTTGCAGGATGAAGTGAAAGCGGGGCGATTCCGCGAGGATTTATTCTTCCGCATCAACGTGGTTCATATCCACATTCCGCCGCTGCGCGAGCGGCGCGAGGATATCATGCCACTGGTGGAACATTTCCTAAAGCTAACCGGTGCGCGGCTGAATCGGCCGATGAAGCGATTGACGCCGGCGGCGAAAGACTTGCTGGTAGGCGCGGAGTGGCCGGGGAATATCCGCGAGCTGGCAAATGTGATTGAGCGGGCGATCGTGCTGGCGCGCGGGGAAGTGCTGGACGTTGACGATTTTCCGCAACTGCGCGATACGGTGAGCGCGGGCGGGACGGGGGCGATTCCGTTGAATCTGACGCTGCGCGACCTGGAGAAGCAGCATATCCTGAACGTGCTGGCGGCGAACGAATACAGCTTGCAGAAGAGCGCCGATGTGCTGGGGATCCACCGCAATACGCTGCGGCAGAAGATGAAAGAGTACGGCATCGAGAAGCCGGACGGCGAGTAGGGCGGGCGTCAGCAGATATTCGCAACAGTGTCAAAAGGCAGCAGGTCACACCCCGCACGGTTGGCTGAGGGTGTTCTTCCTTAGATTTGAGCGTGCGGGCCAAGACCTGCCGCAACGGTGTGGAGGGGTTGGTAGCGGTGGGGACTCAAGAGTGTGTCGAGTTTCGCGTTGGGGAGTGCGTCCGTGAAATTGAGTGACGGGGATGCTGGAAACCCGACCTACTTAGTTAGAGAGAACTGCCGTCCAGAAAGGGTGAATCTTTTCGTCGACTAAATCCGTAGATTTTGCGGGCTGGGCAAGTGGAGAGGTATCGACAAGGAGGAGCCATGAATCCCCGGATGATGATCGGAGCCGCCGTGCTTCTGGCAATGAGTTTTGGCGCAACGTTCGCCGAGGAGTGGACGCGGGTCGGCGAGGTGCCGGCAGGGGAATTCCTGTCATTGTATGCCAGCGACGATCGGCTTTATGCGGGTGGGGCGGGAGTCGTCTACATCTACGACGGCAATAGTCGAAGTTGGACGGCAACCGCGCCGATTTCCGAGACGGCGGATCATGTGGCGGCGATCATTGCGGTCGGCAATCGTTTGTTTGCAGGCGCCTACTACGAAGGTGTGTTTGAATCGACGGACGGTGGCGCGAGCTGGACGCCGCGCAACGGCGGGTTAACGGAGTTGGGCGCGAACGTGCCGAACGAGTTTGCCGTGCGCGGGGACAGCCTGTACATGGCGACCGAGGGCGCGGGAGTGTACGTGCTGAATTTGGCGGGAACCGCGACGTGGACGCCGTATCGGGAGGGGCTGGATTTCGGCGTGGAGTGGAACGTGGCCAGCCTGGTCAACAGTGCCGGGAGATTGATCGCGGGTGCCGGCGCGAACGGCACGATTGCCGCGCGAACGAGCGGAGCGATGGAGTGGCAGAACCACCAGTTTTCCGAATTCAGCGGCACGCCGTTGAAAATGTTGGGCCTGGTTGCGCAGGACGGGACGGTCTACGGCGCAGCATCCGACGGGCTTTACCGCAGCAGCGACAACGGCGAGAAGTGGGAACAGTATTTGACCGGGATTGGCGAGATCGGCAACGCTGCGGTAGCGCGGGGCGCGCATCGAGTTTGCGCGGCGGTCAACAAATTGGGATTGGGAACACGGATCTACCAGTGGACACAAGACACGTGGACGCAGATCGACCAGTTGAACCTGGTCGTGACGTGGGACATGACGATTTTCGGCAATCGTATGTACCTGGGGCGAGCCGACGGCGTCTGGTATACCGATCTTGATGTCACAGACGCGCCGGGCGATGATCCGGTGCTACCACGCGCGATGAGTTTGGAGCAGAATTATCCGAACCCATTCAACCTAAGCACGGCGATCGCTTTCACGACGATAAGGCCGGGAAAGGTGCAGTTGAGCGTGTACAACGTGCTGGGGCAGTTGGTGGCAACGCTGGTTGATCGCGAGGTTGCGGCGGGGACGCACACAGTCGCATGGAACGGATTGAATGCGAATGGGGAAGCGGTGCCATCGGGCATCTATTTCTACCGCCTGACCGCCGACGGCGTCACGCAGACACGCAAAATGGTGGTACTGAAGTAGGCTATTGCCCGATCTTCGGGGGCTTGGTCAGACGCGACTTGACCCAGATATCGCCGAGCAGCAGTTCGGCGATTTCGTTGGCGGCCTCGACCTGGGCGGTCGGAACGAGAATCACGTAGCCGCCACCGCCCGGCGCGTAGCTGCCGTCGCCCATCATGCCGGAAATGCCGAAGTAGCCGGCTTGGGAGATGACCTCGGCCTCGATCCCGTTGTCGCGCAGCCCTTCGGCAACCATCTCGGCGTAGGAATTGGCGGTCAGGATTCCGATCGGCACCCAGCCGGCTTCTTCGAGCGATCTCTCATCGGAGTACTCAACTTCTTCCTCGAACAGCTGTTCGACCAACTCCACATCGCAATCGGGGCAGCGGGTGATCTCAAGATTGTATTCAAAGCGGCACTTGGGGCAGTACGGCATAAATCTTCTCCTTGGGTGGAAGTCACTTCAGCGTATCAGGCACGGAGTATTTTGTCAATATTAAACACGGGAGTAGCTGCGCGCCGGAAAATTGTTGCGGTGGAGGGCGTGGCCAACGCTATTTTACGAAGAAATCCTGATTGCCGGGCCCGGCGTGCGCGCCGGACTGAGGGGAGCATTGCCGATGGACAGCGACATCTACGATGTGCTCAAGACCTGGAGCACCGAAGAGATTCTGCACGTTTGTGCGTTTGAAAAGAGCCAGTATTCGTTTGAAGGTGTGGCTGCACTGGAGCAGCTTCTGCGTGAGCGCGGGGTGGCGGAAGCGGAAGTCGCCGCGTACCGCGCGGCCGGATTAAGGCGGGTCCGCGCGGATGCCGTCTGTCAATCCTGTGATGTCGAGCTGACGCTGGATCGCGGGGACTTGGAGGCGGGGGAATTTACCTGCCCGGAGTGCGGCGAGTCGCAATACGTCAAGTACCCGCGGATGGCGCGATCGACGCCGGAGGGCGAATACGAGGAAGTTGCCGCAGCGGAAGCAGAAGAGACCGACGAGACGGCTACTGGAGGAGAGCCGGCGGCCGGGCTGGAGCCGGCAGAGATCGATATCAAGAAGCATCCCGAAGCGGAGGTCAACGAGTGTGGCAGATGCGGGGCCGACCTGACGGCCATGGAGGTGTACTCGCATCGGGGGCAGTTCTTGTGCGCCGCGTGTTTTGAGAAGGCGGTCAGCGAAGCGCCCGCCGTTGTCCCAGTGGCAGAGGAGGTATCCTCGGACGAGGACACGGAGGCCGAAGCAGAGGAGGCAGAAGTTGACCTCAACGAGACGGCCGAGGCGGAGACGGGAGTCGAGGAGGGGGAGTTGGCCGAAGCCGAAGAGGAGTCAAATGATCAGCCGGCTGAAAGTGCAGTTGATGCAGCGGCCGCGAGCGATCGGGTCGGAATCAGGGGCGGGCTATTGGTCCTGATGGTGAATCTCGTGCTGATTTTCGGCATGCAATTGTTCGAGATGTTGATGCTGAAGATCTACCGGGATGCGACGATGATGGTGTTCGGGCTCGGTCATCTGGCAACAGTCGGATTTCTGATCTGGCAATTGGCGGCCTGCAAGCGCAGCTTCAAGCTGAATTTCTTTCTCTACCTGACGATGCTGGCACTGCTTTTCCTGGCGCTGACGCTGCTGAATCCACCGCTGGACAGCGGTGCGCGGATGCAGGATTATCCGCTGTTTTCGCTGATGCGCCAGATCGTGATCATCATCGTCTGGGCGTTTTATTTCACCAAGTCGGACCGGCCGGAGTTGACGCTGGTGAAGTAGCGGCCGGCTCAGTTGTCCGATTCGACGGTATGGGGCACGTTGTCCTCGTTGGTCCAGCGGACCGTGGAGCCTTGCGCGACGGTGAGGCTGGGCAGCGTGTTGCCGGTGATTTCGACCGCACGGGTTTCGATGGTTCCGGTGGCCGTGACGGTGATAATGCCCGACATGCCGACGCCGCCGGGACCGCCATGGAAGCGGCAATAGTAGCGGACAGTCTTGGCGGCATTAAACGTGTGCTGGTAAGCATCGCCGTTGTTCAGGGTGGGCGAGACGAATTCGCGTGTGCCGCCGCCACCACCGCCGCCACCGTTGCCGGGGTTGGTACCATTGTCGGAGGAGCAGGCGGTAAGTGTCGCTAAAAGGGCGACCAGCACGCCCAGTCGCATCAGGTTTGAGAGTCTCATCTTCTGACCTCGCTTGAGAAGTGAACCGATCAAATTGCGAGATACAGAGACCTATGTAGTCGATTTCCGTACAAGCGAAAGACGGCGGTGTTTTGGTGAGAAGCGGGACTCAGGAGCCGCTGATGGTGACCTCGGGAGTGCGCGGCCAGGTGACCCAGAGGGTGTAGATGCCGAGGGTGGTGCCGAGCGGGAAGTTGATCAGGTTGAGGATCGCGGCGATGATGAGCCAGTTGCGGGCCCAGGGGCGATGGCGCAGCGCGCCGATGCCGCCGATCAGGCTGGGGATGAAAAAAAGGGCGACGAACATGAAGACGAGCAAGCCGACGGCAGTGGTGATCGCGAGCGGGAACCAAACGTCGTCGAGGACGCCCGGCAGTGCGCCGAGCGCGGCGATCAGCAGGCCACCGACCCCGAGGCCGAGGACGGCGAAGCCGGCCCAGACCAGGTGGAGGATGGCGACCAGGCGATAATGATTTTCGTAATCGGTCATTGGTGACTCCGGTTCGATGCAATTTTGGACGTACTCCGGTAGATAAGACTGGTTGGGGACGGAAAATGTTTCAGAGAATGCGCGGTCGGCGCAAAATCGGGGTTGACGTCCATGATGGCCGGGGGTAGTATTAATGGTGGGCGGGCGAGAAAGGGAAGATTCACTTTGGCAATGGGTGGTCGATTGAGGTTTTGCAGCGCTCTGGCAGCGCTGGTCATGTTATCGGTCGGGATGGTCGGCTGCGGCGATGATACCGTAGCGCCGGAGTACCAGTACGGGATTGCGCCGCTGGCCGACACGATTCATTGGCAGTCGACGAGCGTCATCTGGACGGGCGCGAATGCGAAAACGGCATCGATTCTGATCGTCGGCGCCGACTGGTGCGGTTGGTGCGAGAAGTTGCGGGAGGAGACGCTGACCGATCGCAGCGTGATGGGTCTGGTGGAGAAGTATTTCGCGGCGTGCATTATCGACGGCGACAGCGACAGTCTGATCACGGTCGGTGATTCGACGATGAGCTGTCACGATGCTGTGCGCGCGGTATTTGGTGTCAGGGGATATCCGACGACGATTTTTTTCGACAACGACGGCAGCGAACTGCAGAGAGTTCCGGGCTACTACGATGCGGAAAACTACGCGAACCTGCTCTGGCAAGAGGTGGAGCGGGCGCGGGCAAACTGAGTTGAGCGCGAGCGTGGTGGTCAGGGGAGCACAATCGTTGGGTTGGGGCAGAAGGGGCAGCGTTATTATCAAGCGATGTCATCCCCGCGAAGGCGGGGATCCAGGAGGCAATATGAAAGCGGGCTACGTCTACATCCTGGCGTCCAGACGTAATGGGACACTTTATGTCGGTGTAACATCCGACCTCAAGGGGCGAGTGTGGGAGCACAAGACCGACATGGTTGAAGGCTTCACGTCGAAGTATGGCGTACACATGCTGGTTTACTATGAGGTAGCTGGAGACATTCGTAGTGCCATCACGCGGGAAAAGCAGTTGAAGAAGTGGAATCGGGGTTGGAAGCTGAGACTCATCGAAAGTTTCAATCCAACATGGCGGGATCTATATGAAGATTTGTGAAGTGGCGGCGTAAGGGGCTGGATTCCCGCCTCCGCGGGAATGACGAGTGTTATCGCGCGAATGGCGGGGTAGGCGAGCGGAGGGAAAACCGAATTCCAGGCGCTTGGGGCGAGACGGTCAGGTAAGGCACGACTCTGCGGAATTTCGATTGACTATGTCGCTGCGTTAACGTAGACTAATCGAGCGAATAATCCACGATGGAGAAAATGTATGCCCGAGTGGTTTGAAACGATGGCCGATCCGCTGTGGCTTCTTCCGGACGAACAGGGCCAGGAGGAGGCGCAGTTCATCGCGCAGGCGCTGCATTTGCGCAAGGGGCAGGCGGTGCTGGATGCGCCGAGCGGCGCGGGGCGCATTGCGATTCATGTGGCACAGCGCGGCTGCCGGGTCACGCTGCTGGATCTGCGGGCGACGTTCCTGCGGCGGGCGCGGCAGCGGTTTCGGCGCGGGGGACAAGTTGGCCGTTTCGTCAGGGGCGATCTTCGGGAACTGGATTTCGAAGATGAGTTTGACGCGATCTACAATTGGCTCGGGAGTTTCGGGTATTTCCCGGACCGGGAGAATGCCGAGCTGGTGGTGCATTTTGCGCGGGCGCTGCGGAAGGGCGGGCGGCTTTTGATCGCGCAGCCGAACCGGGAATTCATTCTGCGGCATTTCATGCGCAGAATCCCAGCGTACAATTGCATTTCGCACAACAGTTGGGATGCGAAGCGCAAGCGGGTGATTTCGCGGCGTTACGTGGACGGCGTGTACGACCCGAAGAATATTTCCTCAATGCGGTTGTACTCACCGGGAGAGATGATGCGGCTATATCGGAGCGCCGGGCTGCGGCTGGAGGCGATCTACGGATCGCTGGAGGGGGATGCCTACTGCAAGGCGAGCCGGCAGATGTATGTGGTGGGGAGGAAGGGGTAGCCTGACGCTACTTCTTCAGGATTGTCAAGTATTCCGTAAAGGCGAAAAGCCGGTTGCGCTTGTAACCAGTCATTTCACGCAGGATCTGCAGCGCGACGAAGTCACGAATCAAATCGGACGCAACTTCGATCGAGTGTTCAGTTCCTTGTTCTCTGTAAAGCCTCAAAAGTAGAATATAGACTCTCATCTTTTACTTTCGGTGGAAGGGGGGACGGCTGAGGAACGACACGGTAGGAGCTGGGTTTGCCGGCCCGGATATGTTGCGGCTACTGTCGAAGGGTAGGCAGACCCGACCCCTACGGAAGTGCAGAGGCGAAATTGGCTCGTTACGGTCAGCCTTGGACTTTTTTCTTGACATATATCCGTTACGGATATATGTTGCCGGCGTGAAGAGAGACAAGGTCAACACGCCGCTCACGCCGGCGGTGCTGCATATCCTGCTGGCGCTGTCGGCCAGAGAGCGCCACGGGTACGGGATCATGAAGCAGGTCGCTTCCGATTCGCAGGGAAAAGTCAAAATGGGTCCAGGAACGCTCTACGGCTCGATCGGTAGAATGCTTGAGGCGGGGCTGATCGCCGAGAGCGACAAGAAGGTCGATCCCGAACTGGACGATGAACGCCGCGTCTACTACAAGATCACCGGGCTCGGACGCAAGACGCTCGCCGCCGAACTGGAGCGCTACCGCGAGGTTGTCTCGGTGGCCAAGTTGAAAGGGCTTTCGCCGGATGCATCGGCCTATGGCTTCTGAAAAATCGATCCAGCGTTGGCGGCGGCGGTATGCGCGCCTGATCCGGCTCTATCCGACGCCGTACCACCAACGGTTCGGCGAAGGGATGCAGCAGACGTTTTGCGACCTTTGTCGGGAGCGCGTTGCGTCGCGCCGAGGGTTGCTCGGGATTATCCTCTGGATATTTGCTGAAACATCGATAGGAATCATCAGGGAGAACTGGACGTCGGTCATTATGAAGAAAAACATCATTCGCATTGCGATGGGGGCGGCGCTGATACTGCTGATACCGCTGGTGATGACGATCATCGACAGGAACAAGGCGGAGGGTGACGGTTGGCACTGGTCGGTGGGGGATTTCATTTTCGGCTACCTCATGCTGTTTGGATTCGGGGTGGCGTACGAGATGGTGGCGCGGCGGTCGAGCGATACCAAGTACAAGGTCGCGGTGGGAATCGCGGTCGTCGCCACGTTTTTACTGCTGTGGGTCAATGCCGCGGTGGGGATCATCGGGGATGACCATCCGATCAACATGCTGTACGTGCTGATCTTCGCAATCGGATTTTTCGGCGCGATCATTTCCCGATTGCAGCCGCAGGGGATGGCGCGGACGTTAATTGTGATGGCGGTCGTGCAGATGGTGATTCCGGTGGTTGCGCTCTTATTTGCGCCGAAAGAGGTCTACGACAACCCGCCGGGATTGATCGGGGTGTTTGTGCTCAATGCGGTGTTTGCGATGTTGTTTGTCGGATCGGCGTTGTTGTTCCGGCAGGCGGCGGCCGAGCGCGAGGGGGCGTGAAAACTGATTGACGGGGGAGAGAAGGGGGGGTAGGTTGTAGATCGCTCGAATAGAACCTCAGTCAAAAGGAGTGTGAAATGGGAGGAGCCGGCTTTGCTCTCTTCATTCTGGGCCTGCTGATCTACATAATCTACAAGTCCATAACCGGCTATCGCGAAAGACGACGGGGGACGCGACCGGCGCCGGTCACGACCGAGAAGATCAAGAAGATGATGAAGCAGCTACCGAAGCATCTGCGCACGCCAGCGGCTGTGGTCCGATCAACCTATGATCTCTTCGGCGGCAGCACAATTCGCTTCAGCTATCGACCCGGCGATCCGCCCGGAGAGGAAGATCCCATTCCGACAACGATTCGCATCATCATTGACGAAAAGCTCTGCTTGTATTTTTATAAAGACGATTCAAGTGCGGTGCAGTGGGTCTACGACGGCTTTGAGGCGGGAGACTACACGAATGATTTTCGCGATGAAATGGTCAGATAGCGCGAGCTTGAAGGGCAATGAAAACTGATTGACGGGGGAGAGAAAGGGGAGTAGGTTGTAGATGGAAGGGGGCGAGTGGGGGAAGGCAAAGGTAGAGGTGGAGTGAATCGTGTTCGCAAGCATGCAAATTCCAGTCACATTGCGGCCAAGCCGTACGCGTACCGCCCTCTTGTTTTGCGGCTCACTGATGTTTGTCATCCTCGGTGTGTGGATGGTTCGTGAAGGCTTGGTAGTGGGATACCTCAGTATCGGTTTCTTCGGCCTCGGCTTAATAGCATTTGGACTCAATTTTCACCCAAGAGCAGCGTATTTGCATCTCTCCGAGGATGGATTCACTTATTGCCGGGGGTTTCTTCGTCACACTCATGGATGGTCAGACATCCAGGAATTCGGCGTTGTCATTTTCAAATTCAATCGGATAGTAGCTTGGAATTTCGCACCTGATTATCCGGCGAGCCGAGGCGGGCGGGCATTCTCGAGGTGGATTGCTGATTTCGAAGCAGCGTTGCCAGACACCTACGGTATGAAAGCAGAGTATCTGGCGGAGTTGATGGAACGTCTGCGTTTGAGGTATTCCGCCGCGCCTCGAGCCGGTAGCCCACCCGGAGCGTAGTCGATCTTTGCGTTGTCACATTGAGAGCGCTGCGGTGTGATCAAACCCCGATTGACTTGCGATCGTTGAGCGAAGGGTGGGAAGGGCAGCGTCGTCAATGTGGCCCCACCCTGCGCTTGTGATGCGAGAAGAAGCAGTGCCTCGTTTAGCGTGTCTGCATCATCGGCTGGAGTTGACAGGTCATGCATCGCTTCGGGTGGGCTACCGGATGCGTTATGGCGGCGGGCCACATCCCGCATGTTTGACTACACACGTGCTTCCTTGGATTTCGTCGTGCGGGACAAGACCTGCCGCAACGGTGTTCGCGGTGGTGTTGGTGTAGTCGGAGTCGGGCAGCCTCTTCCTTTCCCCTTGACTATCAGAGCGAAAAAGGTAAGATTAGCGTTTTCGCCCAAGACTGGCGTAGAATTATCATCACGGCGGGGGCGGTGTCAGTGAGGGAGAACGCGCGTATGGAATCGAACGCTCATTTTGGAATTGAACGCTTATTATTATAGATCATCGAGGTAACCTATGTCCCGAAAAGTCGGCATTGTTGGTTACGGAGCCCACATCCCGCGGTATCGCATCAAGGTCGAGGAAATCGCCAAGACCTGGGGCGCGGATGCTCCGTCGTACAAAAAGGGTCTCGAGTTGTGGGAGAAATCTGTCCCACCACCCGACCAGGATACGATCACGCTGTCGGTGGAAGCTGCCAAGCGTGCATTGAAGCGCGCCGGTATCGCCGGCAAGCAGATCGGTTGCATGTATATCGGCTCGGAGTCGCATCCGTACGCCGTGAAACCCTCCGGAACGGTGGTGGCCGAGGCGATCGGCGCGGTGCCGTTCTGCCGCGTGGCGGATTTTGAATTCGCCTGCAAAGCGGGCACCGAGGGCATGTTCGTGGCGATGACGCTGGTGAAGGCCGGGGAAATCGAGTACGGCATGGGGATCGCGGCGGATACCTCGCAGGGCGCGCCGGGCGATGCGCTCGAATATTCGGCGGGCGCGGGCGCAGCGGCGTTTGTGTTTGGCGCGAATAATCTGGTCGCCGAGTGCGAGTTTACGACCTCATATATGACCGACACGCCGGATTTCTGGCGGCGCGAGCATGAGTTTTATCCGCAGCACGGCGGCCGCTTTACAGGCGAGCCGGCATACTTCAAGCACACGCAGGGCGCGGCGCTCGACTTGTTGAAGAAGTCGGGGATGAAGCCGGGCGATTTCCAGTGGGCGGTGTTTCACCAGCCGAACGGGAAGTTCCCGCACCGCGTGGGGCAGATGCTGGGATTCAAGAAAGAGCAAATGGAGACGGGCCGCTTGACGCCGCGTCTCGGCAATACCTATTCCGGCGCATCGCCGATCGGCTTGACCGCGATTTTGGATCACGCCAAGCCGGGCGACAAGATTTTCATGGTGTCCTACGGTTCCGGAGCGGGCTCGGACGGCTTCATCTGGAACGTGACCGACCGCATCAAGGAAGTGCAGGATATCACGACCAAGACGTTTACGCTTCTCGACGAGAAGAAGTACTACGTCGATTACGGCACCTACGCCAAGTTCCGGCGGAAAATCTTGAAGAACGCTTAGGAGTGAGATCATGAGAGATGTAGCAATCATCGGCGTAGGGCTGCAGAAGTGGGGAGAGTTGTGGGAGAAATCCTTCCGCGATCTCTTCGTCGAAGCGGCGCTGAACGCATTAGCAGAAACCAAGGTCGACAAGCTCGACCACATGTATATCGGCTGTATGTCGGGCGGGTTGTTCGTCGGGCAGGAACATATCGGCGCGATCATGGCCGACTATCTGGGGCAGCGCTATCTCGGCGCGACGCGGGTCGAGTCGGCGTGCGCCTCCGGCGGCGCGGCGTTGCGCGCGGGATTCATCGACGTGGCCTCCGGTATGAGCGATATCGTGCTGGTGGGCGGTGTCGAGAAGATGACGGATGTCTCCGGCGACGGCGCGACCTACGCGCTGGCGACGGCGGCGGATCAGGAATATGAAGTCTACAACGGCGCGACGTTCCCGGGGTTGTATGCCCTGATGGCGCGCGCGTACATGGAGAAATTCGGCGCGACGCGCGACCAGTTGTCGGCGGTGCCGGTGAAGAATCACGAGAATGGGTTGAACAATCCGAATGCGCAGTATCAGATGAAGATCTCCGTCGACGACGTCAACAAGTCGGTGATGGTGGCTGATCCGCTGCGGATTCTCGACTGCTCGCCGATCACCGACGGCGCGGCGGCGCTGATTCTGTGTCCGCTGGAGATGGCGAAGAAGCTATCAGACAAACCGGCGATTAAGATCATCGGTTCGGCGATGGCCTCGGATACGATCGCGCTGCACGATCGGCGCGACTTCACGACGCTCGATGCGGTGAAGATGTCGTCGATGGCAGCGCTGAAGATGGCGGGGAAGGCCGTGCACGATGTCAACGTGACGGAAGTGCACGATTGCTTCTCGATCGCGGAGATCATCGTGTCGGAGTCGCTCGGGTTCTTTGCCTGCGGCAAGGGCGCAGCAGCGGCAGCCAACGGCGAGACGCGGATCGATGGGAAGTTTCCGATCAATCCGTCGGGCGGCTTGAAGTCGAAGGGGCATCCGGTCGGAGCAACCGGTGTGGCCCAGGCGATTGAGATAACCTATCAGCTTCGGGGAGAAGCCGGCAAGCGGCAGGTGAAGAATGCGCGGGTCGGCATGACGCAGAATATGGGCGGCTCGGGCGGCAGCTCGGTTGTGCATGTGATGGAGGTGGCCTGATGTTTCCGGCGAGATATCATCGAGAGATGCCGCATCGCTATCGAATGGAAGCGAGCAAGTGCAAGAAATGCGGCGCGGTGTATTTTCCGCACCGGCTGATCTGCCGGGAGTGCAAGGGGCGCGAATTTGAAACAATTACTTTATCTGAGCGCGGTAAGTTATTGAGTTACACGGTAATACATACACCGGCGAGCCAGTTCAAGGACATCGCGCCGTATGCGCTCGGAATTTTGGAGACGAAGGAAGGTGCGAAGCTCACCGCGCAGATTGTAGATCTGCCTTACGAGGAAATCCGGACCGGCATGGAGCTGCAGATTGAGTTCCGGCGGGTCCAGACCGACGGCCACGAAGGCGTGCTGGCCTACGGATACAAACTCGTACCGGTGATGTAGGATTCGATGTATCGGATCGAATCGAAGATCGACACCAAAGCGCCCGAGTACAGACAGAACTATGAAGACAACAAGCGGCTGCTGGAGGAACTCCGCGGCCGCTTAGAGAGAGTGCGTCAGGGCGGGCCGCCGCAGGCTGTGGAACGCCATAAGGCTCGCGGCAAGATGACGGTGCGCGAGCGGTTGGCGAAATTGTTCGACGACAACACGCCGTTTGTCGAACTCTCGCCGCTGGCGGCGTACGATATGTATGACAACGAGGCGCCGGCGGCCGGCATGGTGACCGGTATCGGTGTCGTGCATGGTCGGGAAGTGGTTGTCGTGGCCAACGACGCCACAGTCAAGGGCGGCACCTATTTTCCCATCACGATCAAGAAGCACGTGCGGGCGCAGGATGTGGCGCGCAAGCATCATCTGCCGTGTATCTACCTGGTGGATTCGGGGGGAATTTTCCTGCCGGAGCAATCGGGGACGTTTCCCGATCGCGATCATTTCGGAAAGATATTCTATAATCAGGCGACGCTGTCGGCGCTGCGGATTCCGCAGATTGCCTGCGTGCTGGGCTCGTGCACGGCGGGGGGCGCATATGTGCCGGCGATGTCGGACGAGGCGATCATCGTGCGCAAGCAGGGGACAATCTTCATCGGGGGACCGCCGCTGGTGAAGGCGGCGACCGGTGAGGAAGTCTCGGATGAGGATCTCGGCGGCGCGGATGTGCATTGCCGAATCTCCGGAGTGGCGGATCATTACGCGCAGAACGACGAGCATGCGATTCAGATTTGCCGCAACATCGTGGAGACGCTGGACCGGTCGAAGAAGTTCCAGTTGGATCGCGCCGAGACCGAAGAGCCGCAGTACGATCCGGATGAGTTGTACGGGATCGTGCCGACCGACTTGAAGAAGCCGTTTGATGTGAAGGAAGTAATCGCGCGGCTGGTGGACGGGAGCCGGTTCCAGGAGTTCAAGGCGCTGTATGGAATCACGCTGGTGTGCGGATTTGCGCGGATTCATGGGTACCCGGTGGGGATTCTGGCGAACAACGGGGTATTGTTCAGCGAATCGTCGCTCAAAGGCGCGCACTTTATCGAATTGTGCGCGCTGCGGAAGATACCCTTGGTCTTCCTGCAGAATATCACGGGATTTATCGTCGGCAAGAAGTACGAGCATGGCGGGATCGCGCGCGACGGTGCGAAACTTGTGCACGCGGTCGCGAACGCGCAGGTGCCGAAGTTCACGGTGATCGTGGGTGGATCGTACGGCGCGGGGAACTACGCGATGTGCGGGCGCGGGTATGATCCGAATTTCCTCTGGATGTGGCCGAACGGCAAGATTTGTGTGATGGGCGGGGAACAGGCGGCGGACGTGTTGTGGACGGTCAAGAAGGCGCAGTTGGCTAAGAAGGGGGTGGCGATTACGCCGGAGATGGAAGCGGAATTCAAGAAGCCGACACTGGAGAAGTACGAGCGGGAGTCCTCGGCGTATTACTCGACCGCGCGGATTTGGGATGACGGGATTATCGATCCGATTAAGACGCGGGAGCTTCTGGCGCTGGCGATCGCGGCGTCGCTGAATGTGCCGATCGCCGAGCACAATTTTGGAGTGTTTAGAATGTAGCAGCCTCTCCGCGGCTCCTCTCCCGAACAGGGGCGGGGCATGCGAAGAGGGTGTGACTTTTGCAGAGGCAGATATGAACGGAAGCAGGACAGTCCGCGTCGAGACCGTCGGACCGATCGGCAAGGTGGTTTTCTGCCGGCCGGAAGTACACAACGCGTTTAACGCGCAAGTGATCGATGAGATGACGTTTGCGTTCAAGCGGCTGAAGACCGACCAGGATGTGCGGGTGGTGGTCTTGACGGGCGAGGGAAAATCGTTTTGCGCCGGCGCCGATTTGAACTGGATGCGGTCGGTGAAGGATGCGGCGTACGAGGACAATCTCGACGAAGCGCGGCGACTGGCGGAATTGTTTTACGATATCTATTCGTTTCCGAAGCCGGTGATCGGGCGGATCAACGGCGCGGCGATCGGCGGTGGGACGGGATTTGTCGCGGTGACCGATATCGCGGTGGCGGCGGCGAGCGCGGTGTTCTCGTTCAGCGAGGTGAAGATCGGCGTGGTGCCGGCGTGCATCTCGCCGTACGTGATCAAGCGGGTCGGCGAGGGACGGGCGCGGGAATTTTTCCTTACCGGCGACCGACTGTCGGCCGAGCGCGCGCTGGAGGCGGGGCTGGTCAATCGCGCCGTGCCGGATGATCTATTGGACGCGACGGTGACGGGGATCGTGCAGCAGTTGCTGTCGTCGGGGCCGGAAGCGATCAAGGTGTGCAAGAGCCTGTTGCAGAATGTGCCGGAACAGACGGTGGATGAATTCAAGGAATACACGGCGCGGGTCATCGCCGATTTGCGGCAGTCGCCGGAAGGGCAGGAGGGGATGGACGCGTTTTTGAATAAGCGGAAGCCGAAGTGGGTGATTGAGGAGTAGGGAGAGGGCGCTCGCTCCGCAGGAAATGCACCCTCACCCCCGGCCCCTCTCCCAGGAGGAGAGGGGAGGAACAGGCGTCGCGCGGGATTGCGTGGAGCGATAGCGAAAGCCCACCGCAAGGCTTCGTGCCTCGGCAGGAATTGCACCCTTACCCCCGGCCCCTCTTCCAGGCGGAGAGGGGAGAAACGGGCGTCGTGCGGGATTGCGTGGAGCGATAGCGAGAGCCCACCGCAAAGCTTCGTGCCTCGGCAGGAAATGCACCCTCACCCCCGGCCCCTCTCCCAGGGGGAGAGGGGAGAAACGGGCGTCGTGCGGGATTGCGTGGAGCGATAGCGAAAGCGCAGCGCAAGGGCTCGTGCCTCGGAACCCACCGCAATCCCTCGTTCCTCGGGACGGTACGCAGGCGGTGGGGCACCGGCGGGGGACTTACTGGTGGGGGGGTAGTGGTGAAGATTTGTTGATTTCTGATAGAAGGGCAAATGCTGAAGAAAATCCTCGTCGCGAATCGCGGCGAAATTGCGCTGCGGATCATGCGGGCGGCGCGCGAGATGAACATTCCCACCGTCTCCGTTTATTCGGAGGCGGATAGCGACGCGCTGCACGTTCGCCGGGCGCAGGAGGCGGTACTACTGGGTCCGCCGCCGGCGTCCGAGAGTTACCTGGCGATTGACAAGATCATTGCGGCAGCGAAAAAGACGCGCTGCGATGCTGTCCATCCGGGTTACGGATTTCTGGCGGAGAATGCCGAGTTCGCGCAGGCGGTGCAGAATGCCGGGCTAACTTTCATTGGGCCGCAGCCACGGGCGATTCGAGCGCTGGGGAATAAGCTTGGCGCGCGTTCGATGATGTCGAAGGCGAACGTGCCGACCGTGCCGGGGGGCGAGATCAAATCGGGGACGATCGAAGATTTCAAGAAGCTGGCGAATTCAATTGGTTATCCGGTCTTAGTCAAAGCGGCCGCTGGCGGAGGCGGCAAGGGGATGCGCATAGTCAACGACGAGTCGCATCTGCAGGACGCAGTCGAGGCGGCGCAGCGCGAAGCGAAGTCGGCATTCGGCGACGCGACGGTTTATCTGGAGAAGTACCTGGCGCGGCCGCGGCATATTGAGGTGCAGGTGATCGCCGACCAGTTCGGGCATACGGTGCACCTGTTCGAACGCGAGTGTTCGATTCAACGACGGCATCAGAAGATTATAGAAGAGACACCGTCGACAGCACTCACGCCGGAATTGCGGAAGAAGATGGGGGAGGCAGCGGTGGCGGCGGCGAAGGCCGCGAGCTACATCTCGGCCGGGACGGTGGAATTCCTGCTCGACAACGGCAATTTCTATTTCCTCGAAGTCAACACACGCATCCAGGTGGAGCATCCGATCACGGAGATGGTGACCGGCATCGACCTAGTCAAGGAGCAATTTCGGATTGCTTCGGGGGAGAAACTCTCGTTCACGCAGGAGGATGTCAAGGTGCGCGGTCATGCGACCGAGTGCCGCATTTACGCGGAAGATCCAGCCACGGGATTTCTGCCGTCGCCGGGGAAGATCGTGTATTTGAGCGAGCCGAGCGGCGCGAATCTGCGGATCGACAGCGGTGTCTACTCCGGCTGCGACGTGCCGATCTTCTACGATCCGATTTTGTCGAAAGTGATTACCTACGGGCGCAATCGCGAGGAATCGACCGATCGGATGGTACTGGCGCTAAAAGATTATCGCCTGATCGGAATTAAGAACAACGTGCGTTTCCTGATTGCCTGCTTGAACCATCCCGAGTATCGCGCAGGGAATATCTTCACGGGCTTCATTGACCAGCATTTCCCGGAATGGTCGGAGCCGGAGCCGCGTCGCGAATTTGATGTTGCGGTGGCAGGTGCGGTGCTGGCCGCGATGCACCGGCCGGCCGCGGCTGACGCGACGACGCAGGAATCGGTATCGCCGTGGCAAACGCTGGGCGGATGGGAGCTGTGATGGATCTGAAGTTTCTTGTGGGCGAACAGTCGATCGAACTCAAAGCGGAGCGAAACGGCGAGCGGTTGCTTCTGTCAACGGCCGGGGAGCGGCGCGAGCTGACGGTGACGGAGTGCGGTCACTGTGAGTACCTGCTGCGCGTTGGCGAACAGGTGCACCGGGTGGTGGCAGTGAAGAACGGCAGCGCTATCCATGTGTTGACCGATAACGAAAGCTACCGCTTCGAACTTCCCGCCGGCAAGGATGGCGACGGTTTCGGCGCGGAGCATGGCGATCACGGCGACAAGTCGAAGATCGCGGCGCCGATGCCGGGCAAGGTGGTCAAGGTGTTGGTCAAGCCGGGGGACAAGGTTGCGCCGAAGCAGAAGCTGGTGATCGTCGAGGCGATGAAGATGGAGAATCCGCTGATCGCGCCATTTGCGGCGGAGGTCAAGGCAGTAAATTGTGCCGACGGGGAGCTGGTGGATTCCGACCGCGTCTTAATTGAGTTGGCGAAGCTCGAATAGCACGTTAACCTACAAATCCCTTGAGATTTCCCGCTATCTTGTAAGGAATGCTGGGCGGCCTGCCGATAACCTAAATGGACAGGTATAGGAGCAAGGCTGCGATGCGCGAGAATCGTACAATCACCAAGTGCAAGTACACGGACGTCTGCTATTTGGCGGAAGCGCTTCAATGCTATGGGTATAAGCTTGATTGCATCCTTTACACCAAGTCCAACGGCAAGCCGGTAACGCCCGAAGAATTCCACTCCGCGATCAACGAACTGATCGACAAGACCAAGGCCGAAGACCTGCACAAGCTTTAGGAAGCTTCCGCCGCCCGCAGCGGAAGAGTTTTCTCTCCAGCTAGTCTCACTTCAGATTTTCCTACCAAGGCACAGTCGCGCAAACCCTATTCGCACAAAGCCTTAGCAGTTGTCTGCGAGAGTTGGCAGACCGCTTGCAATGCCTGCAGCGGAGAATTGCCATGCTGAAAGGAATCTACAACACCGCCGCTTCGATGGTCCCTCGGCTGCGCAAGCAAGAGGTGATCGCGAACAATCTGGCCAATGCCGAGACAGCGGGCTACAAGAAGGATTCACTGTTTCTGCGGGTCTTCAAGAAGGAGCAGGGAATTTCGGCCAAGCTGATTCAGCCGTCCTGGGAGGTACGCATGATTGACAAGATTTATACCGATTACAGCGGCGGCGCGCTGGAAGCGACGGGCTGCGATCTCGACCTGGCGCTGCAGAGCGACGGGTTTTTCGCGGTGCTGACCCCCAATGGCGAGGCGTACACGCGCAACGGCGCGTTCACACTCGGCGCCGACGGCACGCTGACGAGTTCCGACGGTTACCCGGTGCTGGGCGACGGCGGCCCGATCGTGCTGACGCAGGACAAGGTAGCGGTCGGCAATGACGGACAATTGATGGTGGACGGGCAGACGATCGGCAAGCTGCGGATCGTGGATTTTGAGGATCCGCTGCAGTTGCAGAAGACCTCGGGCACGCTGTACACGACCGACGGCGCGACGACGCCGATCACGCCGGCAAACGTCAACGTGCGCCAGGGTTACCTGGAACGCTCGAATGTGGACATCCTGAAGGAGATGGTCGACATGATCGACACTTACCGGATGTTCGAGACGGGCCAGAAGATGATACAGATTCAAGACGATACGCTCGGCAAAGCGGTAAGCGAATTGCCACGCGTGTAGAGGAGTGAAGGCAGATGATTCGATCGCTCAGAACGGCCGCATCGGGCATGAGTGCCCAGCAGATGAACGTCGACAACATCGCGAACAACCTGGCCAACGTCAATACGACCGGCTTCAAGAAATCAAAAATCGAATTTCAGGACATCATGTACCAGTCGCTGCGCAAACCGGGCGTGACCTCGATCACCGGCGCGACGGTGCCGACGGCGCTCGATATCGGGTACGGCACGCGGCCGGTGGCGACGACGCGCCAGTTTTCGGTGGGCGAGCTGCAGCAGAGCGGCAACCCGCTCGATTTGGCAATCGACGGCGACGGGTTCTACCAGATTCAGCAGGCCGACGGGACGATTGCCTACACGCGCGACGGCTCGTTCAAGCTGTCTGCCGACGGGCGCGTCACGACCTCGGACGGGTTGTTCCTGACGCCGGATATCACGATTCCGGAAGATGCGGTCTCGATCGCCGTGGGGTTTGACGGCCGGGTATCGGTGGTGCAGACCGGTTCGAGCGATCCGCAGGAGATCGGGCAGATCGAGCTGGCGCGGTTCATCAATCCGGCGGGGTTGGAAGCCAGGGGGCACAATCTCTTTGTCGAGACGCCCGCCTCGGGTGCGCCGATCACCGGCGCGGCCGGCGAGGATGGACTGGGGCGCATCAACCAGGGTTACCTGGAGATGTCGAATGTCGACGTGGTCACCGAGATGGTGAACATGATCGTGGCGCAGCGAGCATACGAGATCAACTCAAAAGCAATCCAGACCGCGGATGACATGAGCAGTCTGGTCAACAATCTGAAACGGTAGGCGGACAATGCATCGCATCACACAGGGACGTGTCATTGCGAAAAAGGCAGCCGGATTTTTGAACGCCGGTTTTCACGCGGTCGCCGTGTCGCGGCGGATCGTCATCTCCGATTTCGGCCGCAAGCTGACGATCGGGGCCATGCTGTGGCTGATGATGATCTCGCTGGCGCACACCTGGGCGACCGGGAATACGCAGGCGCAGATTGAGCAGGCCGTGCGCAAGCTGCTGACCGATACGCGCTACGAGTATATCGTCGCGCTGAACCAGACCATGACCGGCGCGCCGGAGCGTTACGATTCGCTGCGGGTCGAGCCGGTGGGAGATGCACTGCCGTTCGGAAACTGCTGGGTGCGCGTGTTCTTCTACACCGACAACGCGGTGGTCTACACGGCGACGCTGAATGCCCAGGTAAGCTGGTACCAGGAGATGTTCGTGAGTACGCGGGCGATACCGCGGGGCGAGCCGCTGACGCCGGATTTGTTCACGGTGTTGCGGCGCGAGGTGACTTCGACCGCCGATCCGGCGATCACGTCGCTGGACGAAATCGACGGGCAGGAAGCGGCGCGGACGATCCCGCAGGGGAAAGCGCTGACCTTCTCGATGGTCAAGCCGGAAGAAGTGATCAAGCGGGGCGACCAGGTCACGATTTTCTATCAGAGCGGCAATTTGCAAATCACGGCCTCGGGCGAAGCGCGGGAAGCCGGCGCGCGCGGCGAGGTGATAAAGATAAAGAATCTGGCTACGAACAGAATAATCTCAGCCGAGGTGCAGGATGAACAGACGGTCAAAGTCATCCGCTAAGCTGTCGGCGATCGGTTTCGTGCTGGCGGTGCTGACGCTGCTGCTGGCGTTGCCGCTGTCGCTGAAGGCGCAGCGGGTCGGGACCGACGGGTCGTTTTTTACCGACATCAAAGCGCACCGGGTCGGCGATCTGCTGACGGTGCTGGTTTACGAGAACACGGAAGCCTCGAACGAGTCGGCGATGAAGACGGAGGAGAAGAGCGAAGGCTCGACGCGCTCATCGGGAGGCGTGGGACCGCTCAACTTCATTCCGCTGTTTTCCGCCGACAACGCCAATGACAACACCTACGACGGCAAAGGGACCAATTCCCGCCGCGGTTCGATTCGCGCCCGCATGACAGTGGAAGTCGTCGGCGAACGGACCAACGGGGATTTGGTGATCCACGGTTCGCGGGTCCTGGAGATCAATTCGGAGAAGGAGACGATGACGTTGTCCGGCCTGATTCGCCGGGCCGACATCAATCCCGACAACACGATCGACTCCTACAACATCGCGAACGCCAAGATTGAATACACCGGCAAGGGACCGGCCGCTGACGGTTCCAAACCTGGCTTAATCACCAGGGTTCTCAATTGGATCTTCTAATGGAGCATGGATGCTATGCGCATTTTGCGACTGCTGATCATCGGATTGATCATCTTCGTGCTGGTCAACATTGTCTCGCTGATGGAGGCGCGCGCTGACGTCAGAATCAAGGACATAGCCCGCGTGAGCCAAACCGGCGAGGTCGACCTCGTCGGTTATGGTTTAGTGGTCGGGTTGAACGGCACCGGCGACGGCAAGGGCGCGCTGTTCACGGTGCAGTCAATCACGAACATGCTGCAGCGGATGGGCATCACGGTGGCGCCGGAGAAGATCAAGATCAAGAACGTGGCCGCGGTGCTGGTGACGGCCAAGTTGCCGCCGAGTTCCATCAGCGGCGACAAGCTGGATGTGACGGTTTCCTCGATCGGGGATGCCTCGACGCTGGAAGGGGGAACGCTGGTCATGACGCCGCTGGCTGACCGCAACGGTACCATCTACGGCTACGCGCAGGGGAGCGTGTCGATCGGCGGATTCAACGTGCAAGTGGGCGACAACAAGATTGTCAGCAACTATACATTGGTGGGGCGAATCCCCAACGGCCTGGCGCTGGAGCGCGAACTCAATCGTGATTCCGACACACCGAATCTGGTCAAGCTTTCGCTGTACAATCCGGACTATACGACCGTCGAACGGGTAAAGCAAACGATCAATGCGAAGTACGCTCATGCCGCGACGGTGGCGGGTGACGGCGCGCTTACGATCACGCTGCCCGAGGGGCTGAGCGGATCGGACGGCAAGGCCTATTTCATCGCGGCGATCGAGAATCTCACAGTCACGCCGGATTCGCGGGCGCGGATCGTGATCAACGAGAAGACAGGCACGATCGTCGCCGGCGGCAATGTCACGATTGCGCCGGTGGCGCTGGCGCACGGGAACATCACGATCGAGGTGCGGTCGATCCCGGTGATCAGCCAGCCGGAGCCGTTCGGCAAGGGGGAGACGGTACAGACCCAGGATACGCAGGTGGATGTGACCGAGGAAGAAGCGCGGGTGGTGTACTTCGAAGAGCGCACAAACATTTCTGAAATTGCCGCCGCGCTGAATGCGATCGGCGCATCGCCGCGCGACATTATCGCGATCTTCCAGGCAATCAAGCAGGCCGGGGCGCTGCGCGCCGAACTGGTCGTGCTATGATCAAGCTGAACACGGTGGCGTCGCCGCTTAAGCTGGAGTCGGCTAACCCCGCGTTAGGCGAGGCCGCCCAACGGCGGATCAAGCTCAAGAAAGCCACCGAAGCCTTCGAGGCGATCTTCATCGCGCAGTTGCTCAAGAACATGCGTTCGACGAGCTTTACGAACAAAGAAGAGGACGGCTTCGGCAAGGACATCATGCTGGCGATGGCGGACGAAGGGGTGGCGCGACAATTGTCCAAGACCGGCATGTTCGGGGTCGGCAAGATCCTCTACCAAAACCTGGTCAAGCGGCTGGAAGAAAAACCAGCGACCACGACGGGACTGCAGATTACCTCGGAGCGCCACATCGACGGAATTGCGCCGGCGCGTGCGAGTAAGCCGACGGTGATCGAATCCGCGACAAAGACAGCCGCCCCGGCGGTCAGTCTGGCGGACCCGGAGCAGACGACGCCGGCGGCACCGGCGCCAACGCCGGCAATGAAGCCGGCTGATCCAAAGGCGCAGAGCAGTACGACTCCGAAATCGGCGGCGGTGGCGCGACTGGACAAGTATATCGAGCATATTCGCGAGGCCGCACACGAGACCAATCTTTCCGAAGACTTACTGAAGGCCGTGATCAAGAACGAATCGAACGGCGATACCACCGCCGTGTCGCCTTCCGGCGCGGCGGGGTTGATGCAGTTAATGCCCGACACAGCGCGCGCGGTGGGGGTGAGCGATCGTTTCGATCCGCGTGAAAATATCCTCGGTGGGGCACGGTACTTGCGACAGATGGTGGACCGTTACGGCGATCTGAAAACGGCACTGGCGGCGTACAACGCCGGGCCGGGCAATGTCGACAAGCACGGAGGCGTACCGCCGTTTCCGGAGACGGAAAATTATATCCGACGGGTGCTTAGCGATCTTTCCGGCGACCGATAGGTTAATAAATTCCCGCACTGTCCGACAATGAGAGTGTAAGAGGAGTCACATTGGAAGCGAAGATTCTCAAGCTGATAAAATTGATCGGGGAAGAGGTGCAGATCTTCGAGACGTTTCTGCACTATCTCAATTTACAGCAAGACGCGCTGGTGGCCAACAACCTCGAAGCGTTGCAGAGCGTGACGCGGGATCAGGAAGAACTGGCGCTTAGGACGACACGCGTGGAGACGGAACGTCGGGCGCTGGTGGAAGAGATTTGCGGTGAGCTGCGGCGCGACCATTCCGATCTGACCTTGAGCGAATTGACGAAGCTGGTGGCGGAGCCGCAGTCGAATCAGATTCAAGCCTTGCAGACGACGCTGCTGGCCTTGCACGAGCAAATTGCGACGATCAAGGCGCGCAATGATTTCTTGATCAGAAAGTCGATGGAATACATCAACACCACGATCGCGCAGTTGGGTTTGACTGAGCAGGTCAACCAAACGACGTATACCGCGGATAGGACCAAGGCCGCACCGGCTGCCAAGACGGCGCTGGTCGATCGGAGAGCATAGGAGATGTCAGGACTGTTTTTCGGGCTGGAGCTGGGCAAGCGCGCCTTGATGGCGCAGCAGACGGCGCTGAACACCAGCGGGCACAACGTCGCGAACGCGGCGACGCCGGGCTACTCGCGACAGCGGGTGAGCCTGACGCAGACCCTGCCGCTGGACACGCCGCAGGGCAGTATTGGTTCCGGCGTGATTGCCCAGAGCGTCCGGCACGTGCGCGACCTGTTCCTCGGCGCGCAATACCGCAATGACAACGGCAATCTCTCGCGCTGGCAAACGACGCACAAGTCGCTGGCGCAAATCGAGCTGTTTTTCAACGAGCCGGGCGACAAAGGCTTGAACCAGTTGATCCAGGACTTCTGGAATAGTTGGGAGAACCTGGCGACGAACCCGACGGCGCGCAGCTCGGTGGTCGAGAAGACCAAGGTGTTGATCAATGCGCTTCACGAGCACGCCAACCAGTTGTCCGATCTGCGCACGAGCGTAGATGCTGACGTCAAGAACCGGATTCAGGAGATCAATCTACTGTCGACGCAGATTGCGGCGATCAACCGGCAGATTGCCGGCTCCGAAATCGGCGGCGGCATGGCCAACGACTTGCGCGACCAGCGCGATCTGCTGATCGACCAGTTGTCGAGCATCGTGCAGGTACGCACGATCGACCGCGACAACGGGTCGGTGGCGGTGCTGATCGGTTCGATGTCGCTGGTCGACGGCGGCGACAACCTGAAGATTGAAACCAAGACGTTGGAGCAGGGCGGGGCGACCAAGACCATCGCGGTCTGGGAAGGCACCAACTTCGAGATCGATTTTTCCGGCGGCGAGGTCTATGCCAATCAGCAACTGCGGGACAAGACGATCCCGGAGATGCAGGCGAACCTGGACACGCTGGCGCGGACGATTATCGAGCAGGTCAATGCGATTCACCGGGGCGGGATCGGCGCGACCGGTTCGACGGGGGTGGATTTCTTTGATCCGACATTTCTGACGGCGCAGACGATCGCGCTCAATCCGGAGCTGGAGCTGGATCCGAATCTGATCGCGGCTTCGCTCTCGGGCGAGCCGGGGGACACGCGCAATGCGCAGGCGATTTCCGAATTGCGCAACGCGCGGGTGCTGCTCGCCAATTCGGTTTCGGTGAATGAATTCTATGCCAATATGGTCGGAACCCTGGGCATCAAGACGCAGGAGGCGGAGACGCTCAAGGACAATTATGACCTGTTGGTTACGCAGTTGGACAATGCCCGGCAGTCGGTGCAGGGAGTCTCGATCGACGAGGAGGTCACCGAGATGATCCGTTTTCAACGGGCTTACGAGGCGGCGGCGCGCGTAATCACGTTCGTCGACGGCGCCCTCGACACTGTCATCAACGGCATGGGTATGACCAGATAACAAACCACGGAGGGTGGATTGTTAATTCTAACACGGAAGTTAGGAGAGTCCATAACCATCGGTGACAACATAAAGGTCACCGTTTTGGGGATTTACGGACGGCAGGTGCGCCTCGGGATCGACGCGCCCCTGAAGGTAGTCGTGCACCGCGAGGAGGTGTACGTCAAGATCCAGCAGGAGAATCGCAAAGCCGCGCAGGCGGGGAAGAAGGACTTGATGTCGGTGGTGACGATGCTCAAGAACAAGTTCAAGGGCGACATCAAGCCGGACCTTGACGCCAAGTCGGAACTGGAGTATCGCGATTCCAAGAGCAAGAAGGAACGGAACGACGATATACGACCAGAAGGAAAGCCGTAGGGAAGCAGGAATGCGCGACGGGAAAGATACCGCGGTGACGCGGCGCACGACGGGCGCGGACGATCCGAAGATCAAGGATCAGACGCGGGGCGGCGACGACAAGCGCCAGCCGAATCCGATGGATGAAGGATTTGTCTTTTACGAAGACTAAGCTATGCGGGTAACCCACGAAATGATCGCGAATCAGGTTGTCTTCAACCTGACGCGCAATATTGATCGGTTCTTCAAGCTGCAGAACCAGATGTCGACGAATCGGCGCATCAATAAGGTGTCGGACGATCCGATCGGCACGATCAAGGATCTGTCGTACCGCGAGCGTCTGAGCGAGATCACGCAATTCAAGGCCAATATCTCGATCGGACAAACCTGGCTGGCATCGACCGATCTGGCGCTCAACGACGTCAACGTGGCGATCCAGGACGCCAAGGCGCTGGCCGTAGAAATGTCGAACGACACCTATGACGCCGTGGCGCGAGAGGCGGCGGCGAATGAGATCCAGTCGCTGCTCGAGCAGACGCTGGCAGCGGGTAACTCGCAATTGCAGAACAACTACCTGTTCGGGGGCTACCGCACGCGTACGAAGCCGTTTGAGTCGGCGGCCAACGGCGTTGTCTATCGGGGGGACGACGGGAACATCTCGTACACGATCGATTCCAAAGCCAAGGTGCAAATCAATACGGTCGGCTCGAACCTGCTGACCAAGCCGTTCCAAGTGATCGGCGCCACCAGTAATCTGAATGCGGGGATCATCGGCGCGACACCGTTGGCCACGCTTAACGGCGGGACCGGCATCGACCTGGCGCCGGGAACCTTCACGATTCGCGACGATAATCTGGGCATCACGGCGACCATCGACGTCAGCGCCGCGACGACGGTTGCCGACGTACTGACGGCGATCAACACGCAATTGACCGCAGCCGGGATCACCAACCTGACCGCATCACTCGGTCTGGAAGGGAATAATATCCGCTTCGTGGCGGTGGACCGGCCGGAGATTGCGCTGACGACACCGTTGGCGAACCTGAATCAGGGCGGCGGCGTCGATATGCAACCGGGGCGCTTCGTGATCCGTGACGGCGCGAGCGCAATCAATGTGACGATCGATCTGACCGGCGCAATTACCGTCGGTGATGCCATCACGGCGATCAACACGCAGTTGGCGGCGGCCGGGGTGAATAACGTGACGGCGGCGCTCAACGGCACCAGCACCGGCATCAATATTACCGACAGCAACGGCACTCCGCTGGGGCTGCTGGTGGAAGAAACCTCAGCAAACGAAAGCACCGCGGCCAATCTGGGATTGAACGGTTCGATCAATCCAATGCTGGCGGGAAATCCGCTCAATCCGGAACCGTCGTTTACCGTGGGCGAGAGCGCGACGGGGGAGACGACGGCGGCCGATCTCGGTATTGTCGGGCAGTTCACTTACAACCGCGTTGGCAGCAGCCTGACCCCGCAAATTCAGCCCACGACGCTGTTGTCGCAGCTGCAGAACAATCTCGGAATCGCTCGCGGCCAGTTGCGCATTGCGCACGGCGAGGCGAACGTGGTGATCGATACGTCCAATCCGGCGCTGGTGACGGTGCAGGATTTTCTCGACGCGATCAACAACTCCGGGCTGGCGATCACGGCCTCAATCAACCCGGCCGGAACCGGTATCCAGGTTGCCAATAATGATCCGACGCGAACGCTGACCATTGCGAATACCGACGAGAACCGGGCGGCGACGTCGCTGGGGATTGCGGGCGCGGCGGACGTGCTGGGCACGATGATTCTGCTGGTCGATGCGCTGCGCAGCGACGACCGCCAGACGGTATCGGAGCTGGTCGGTACCCTCGATTCGGCGCTGAACGTGGTGCTCAATGAGCGCGCTTCGGCGGGAGCGAAAGTGATCCGGATGGAGACGACGCTAACGCGGCTGGAAGAATACGAAGTCAATTACACGAAACTGCTATCGGAAGTGGAAGACGCAGACATCACCAAGCTGATCACCGATCTGGCGATGCAGGAAAACGCCTATCAGGCGGCGCTCAGTTCGGCGGCGAAGATTCTGCAGCCGTCGCTTCTGAATTTCATTGAGTGAGGAAGAATGGAACTGCAAACGCGGCAATTCGGAGTGATGGAAATCGGCGAAGAGGAAGTGCTGATGGTTCCCAAAGGCTTGCTCGGCTTCGAGGGTCTCGAACGGTTCGTGCTGGTCGATGTCCCCGAGTGCCGCCCCTTCCGCTGGTTGCAGTGCGTCGACGCGCCGGAATTGGCGTTTGTCGTCGTCAGTCCGGTGATCTTCTTCCCCGATTACAAAGTGGTAGTCCATGCGAAGGAAGTGGCCGACATCGGTGTGGCCCAGCCGAGCGACGTCGAGGTCTACGTGATCGTGACGATCCCGGAGCAATTCGAGCAGATGTCGGTCAACCTGCAGGGCCCGATCCTGATCAATCGCGGGAACAACAGAGTCAAACAGATCGTGCTGACCGACAGCGCCTACTCGGTACAACATTCAATCGTGCGCCAGTTGGAACGCCAGCAGTTGGCGCCCAGCGCGAAGCCGGCCTCGCCGGTGCAAATCGCATAGTCGCAGCCGTCATGATCCGATGGATTCCGATCAGAGCTGCGGCGCGCAGTGCAAATAGGAGATTGCATGAGCCCAGAAGTTCGGACAAAGTCCCCCGTACAGCCCGAGACCGCCGGCGCTGAGCTGGCCCGCCTGCTCGACCAGGCGACCGATGCGATTCAGAATCGCGACTATCAAGCCGCCGCCAAGCTGCTGACGCAGGGGTGCGCGCGGGCACCGCAATCGGTGGAGATGCATGTCCACGCCGCGCTCGTCCTGCGCCAGAGCGGGGACCTGCCGCAGGCGGAGAAACATTTCCTCAAGGCACACCACCTCGATCCCAAGAATCTCGAAATCCTGCACAATCTGGCGATTGTCGCGACCGAGCAGCAATTGCTTGAGAAAGCGAAGGAGTACCTTCACCGGGCCCTGTTGTTGGAGCCGGAAAACAGCGGCGTGATCAATGATCTGGCCGTGCTCGAGGAGCAGTCGGATAACGATCCGGCGGCGCGCTTGATGTACGAGCGCGGGCTGAAGCTGCCATCGGCGAGCAAACGCCTGTTCCAGAATTATCTCGATTTTTGCCGGCGCAGCAACGATCAGGAGAGCTTTGAGCGCGGCTGCGCGCTGTACACCCGGCGCTGGGGGCGCGATCAGAAATTGATGACGTGGGCAGAGCAGAGTGCAGGCCCAGCAACGGATGACAAGACTTCGGTGCAGGCCAAGCCGGCGGCGCTGAAGCTGGCGTTTTTTGCGACGCACCGGATGTTCATCGATCCGGTGATCGAACGGCTGAAGCGTGACCACGAGGTAACGGTTTATTCCACGCCGACGGCGGAGGAGATGAGCGCGGCGCTGGAACGGTGTGACTTAGCCTGGTTCGAATGGTGCGATCAATTGTTGATCCAGGCGACGAAGCTGCCGAAGACGTGCAAGATCGTCTGCCGCCTGCACAGTTACGAGGTTTTCACCGAACTACCGCGGCAGGTGGAGTGGAGCAAGGTCGATCATCTGGTGTTTGTCAATCGCTCGGTGCAGGATTTGCTCGGGTTCAACGTGCCGGTCACGATTCCCCAGTCGGTGATTTTCAACGGCGTAGATTGCGACCGTTTTGACATTCCAAAGAGCAAGCCGCTCGGGAAGAAGATTTGCTCGATCGGATACATCAACTACAAGAAGAATCCGGCGCTGCTGTTGTATTGCTTCAAGGCGATCCACGACTACGATCCGGGTTATACGTTCCACATTGCGGGCGAGCACCAGGATCCGCGCATCCAGGTCTACTTCGCGCACCTGCTGCCGCGGCTGAACCTGCCCGTGCAGTTTGACGGCTGGGTGGAAGATATCCCGGCGTACCTGTGCGATAAGGACTACGTCATTTCGACTTCGCTGTTCGAGTCGTTCCACTATTCGATTGCGGAAGGAATGGCCAGCGGGGTGCTGCCGCTGATTCACGATTGGCTGGGGGCGGAATATTTGTATCCGCGGCAATACATTTACTCGACGCCGGAAGACTGTGTGCGCTTGCTGCAAGAGCTGGAGCGCGCCGACCGGCGAAAGTTGGGACGCGACTGTCGCGAGCACATCCTCAAGAATTTCGAGCAGAATCAGCAACAGGCGAAGATTGAGCAATTGATCGCGACTGTCGTTGGCCGCGACCGGGCGAAGGGAGTTGCGTGAGCAAGAAGACCAAGGTGCAGGAACAGCCGCAAGCCCGACCGGTGCTGTCCGGCGGGGTAGAGGCGGTATTTGCGTTATATGACAGCGGCGCCTACGCCGAGTGCGTGCAATTGACCGCACCGCTGCGCGACCAGCCGGCGGCGGTGGGCGAAGAGACAACCGCGCAGGCGCTGGTGATCGGCGGCTGGAGTGCCTATCGGCAAGGGCGGATGAACGCAGCGCAGACAACAGTCGAATCGCTGCGAGCGGCCAAGACTGCGTCGCGGTCGCTCGATCGGCTGGAGATCGTGACGGCGGCATCATTTGCGCAGTCGGTCCATTGTCTGCAGTTGTGGCGCAAGTATGCGGCGGGCGCGGAATGGCAACGGGAGCTGAGCAGCGCGTTCGGGCAACTGTTGTATGAATGCCGCGATGCGATCGTGGCAGCGGCGGAAACGGCAGCCAAACGCGCCGATTATCCGTTGGCGCAGTCGATCCTCGAGCACGCCACTGCGTGTCGCCAGGACATTGCCGAGTTTTACATCGCGCAGGGCGAGATGTGCCGGCGGCGCGGCGACCGAGCGGGGCAACGGCGAGCGATCAGCGCCGGGCTGGTGCAGGCGACGGAGAAGCGCGACCTGGCCAAGCTGGGGCGCGATCTGGCGGGACCGGAGCGCGTGTCGCTGTGCATGATCGTCAAGAACGAGGAGAAGTTCCTACCGCAGTGCCTGAACAGCGTGAAGGATTTCGTAGACGAGATGATCATCGTCGACACGGGTTCGACCGACCGGACGATGGAGATTGCCGAGAGCTTCGGCGCCAAGGTCTATCAGCATCCGTGGCAGAACGATTTCTCGTTGCATCGCAACCAGTCTCTCAGCTACGCAACTGGGGAATGGATCTTCATCCTTGACGCCGACGAAGAGATGGTGCGCGAGGACCTGGACAAGTTGCGGCTGGCGCTATGTATCCCCGACACGAACATCTTATCGATTTCGGTGCACAACAAACATACGCGCACCGGCGAGTTTACCTCTTTCTTGCCGTCGGTACGGTTGTGGCGGCGCAAGCTCAACTTGCGTTACGAGGGGATCGTGCACAACGAGCTGCGATTGCCGGCGAGTGAGCCGATCCTGCGCGTCGATGCGCGGCTGATCCACTACGGTTACGGGCTCGACTGGACCGAGATGACCAAGAAGATCGCCCGCAGCAAGGAACTATTGCAGGCGCAACTCAAGGAGAATCCGAATAACGCATTCGCCAATTTCAATTTGGCGCAGTTGCTGCGCGGCGAACATCAGTCGCCGCCGGAAGACGTGTGCCGGCAAATTCTGGATCACGCGGGCCGCGCCGTCGCCAATACCAACGCCGACGATGCGAACCAACGGCATATTCACTTGATGGCGCTCGACCAGATGACTTCGGCGTACTTCTTCTTGAAAGAATTTGAGCGCGCCGAGCAATGTGCGCAGCGGGCGTTAAAGTACGATCCCAATTACATCGATCCGCTGTTTGCACTCGGACACATCCACGCGGCGCAGCGCGATTTTCCGAAGGCGATTGCGTCCTATCAGCGCTATCTCGCCGCGGCGGATGCATATGATCCCGGCAAAGAAACGACGAATTACATTCTGATTCACGCGGCCGATCAGGTCACGGCGCTGTTCAGCTTGGGACTGATCTATGAAGATCAGGAGCGGCTGGACCTGGCGGAGCAGTATTTCCGGCAAGTGGCCGAGCGCCGGCCGGATCATCTCGACGTGCAGACGCATTTGGCGATGGTCTGTTTCCGCAAGGGCGATTTCGCGGAGGCGCGGCACCTGGCGGAAGGACGGTTGGCGACGGAGCCTCACGATGTGACCGCGCGGT
>JADYYF010000026.1 GCA_020853795.1 Candidatus Zixiibacteriota bacterium | reverse complement strand
TTCCATTTGCGGCCGGCCGGAAATCCGCCGCCGCCGCGGCCGCGCAGGTTGGCCTTGTCGACTTCCTGAATCACTTCATCCGGCGTCATTTTGGTGAGCGCCTTGGCAAGCGCCTTGTAGCCGCCGGCGGCAAGCGCTTCCGTAAGTGAGTGCGCGGCGATCTTGCCAAGGTTGCGCAGGGCGAGCCGATGTTGATGCTTGAAGAACTTGACGTCACCGTAGCGCTCGACCTTCTGGTTGGCGACGGGATCGGTGTAGAGCCGGTCGGTGATGATCTCGTCCCCCTCAATCGATTTGGCGATGATCTCCGGAATATCCTTCGGCTTGACCTTGGTGTAGAAGGTTCCTTGCGGTTCGATCACGACCAGCGGTCCCTGCTCGCAGAATCCGTGGCAGCCGGTCTCCTTGACCGCTTCGACCGAGAAGTCTCTAATCTCGCGCTGCTTCAGGTTGTCGTGAAAGGCCTCCACCAATTTGGCCGCGCCGTTGGCCAGGCAGCCGGTGCCGCAGCAGACGATGACTTTCTTTTTGTGCTTCGACTCGGAAAGCTGGTAAAGCTGCCGCAGTTCTTCGAGATGTTGCGCTGATGTTATTCTCATGCTCTATCCCTTCACCAGCTTCTTGGCCTGCGACACTTTGACCCCGCCGTGGTACTTCTCGTTGACGATCACCACCGGCGCCATCGCGCAGGCGCCCACGCAGGCGACCACTTCCAGCGAGAACTTCATGTCCGCCGTTGTCTGGCCGGCCTTGATGCCCAGTTCGTTCTCGATCTGATCCTGCAGTAACTTCGCGCCACGGATATGGCAGGCGGTGCCGACGCAGATCCGCACGACTTTCTCGCCTTTCGGATTCAGGCTGAACGCGTTGTAGAACGTTGCCACCGAGAACACCTTGCTCAACGGCACGTGCAAATAGTCCGCCGTTTGCTTGAGCGCCTCGCACGGCAAATACCGGTACTCGCGCTGGATGTCCTGCAACAGCATGATCAGCGATGAGCCGTCCGGCTGATGCTTGCCCATAATCTCCGGCAATCTGCTGAAGTCATGCGTCATGCCTTCACCTGCGCTTTCAGCGTCGACTGCGCCAGCTTGAAGCCTTCCTCGATGACCGCGAGGTTGATCTCCAGCAACTCCTTCTTCTTTCCCATTTTCTCATGCACGATCTCCAGCAGGCTGTCGTACTTGACGACTTGTGACGCGCCGACAAAGGCCCCCAGCATGATCATATTCACCGTCTTGACGCTGCCCGCTTTGATCGCGATGTCATTGGCCGGGATCAAAATCTCGGTCACGTCGCTGCGGTTCGAAACCAAGTCGATCAGCGATGAATTGACAACGATCAACCCGCCCGGCTTGACCTTGGAGGCAAATTTCTCCATCGACGGCCGGTTGAACACGACCAGCGCGCGCGGATTGTTGATGATCGGCGACCCAATGCGACTGTCGGAAATCACCACTGTGCAGTAGGCGGTGCCGCCGCGCATTTCCGGACCGTAGGACGGAATCCACGCCACCTGCTTACCCTCGTGAATCCCGGTGTACGACAGCAGTTGCCCGGCGGTGAGAATTCCCTGTCCGCCGAAGCCGGCGAAGGTCACGTCGTACTGCGCCATCTCAGACCTCCAGCCTCGGCTCAGGTTTCTTAAACACTCCGAGCGGATAGTAAGGCGACATATTGGTCTGCACCCATTGTGTGGCTTCACACGGCGTCAGACCCCAGTTGGTCGGACAGGTGGAAAGCACCTCGATCAAGGAAAAGCAAAGGCCGTCGACTTGGTTCTGGAATGCGGTCTTGATCGCCCGTTTCGCGCGCACGATATTCTGCGGAGTGTGCACCGCCACCCGCTCGATATAGGCGGGCGTGCGCAGGCTCGACAGCAGCTCGCACATGCGAATCGGCCAACCGGCCTCTTCGACATTGCGTCCGTAGGGTGAAGTCGCGGTAACTTGTCCCGGCATCGTCGTCGGCGCCATTTGCCCGCCGGTCATGCCGTAAATTGCGTTATTCACGAAAATCGTCGTGAACTTCTCGCCGCGATTAGCTGCATGCACGATCTCGCTCATGCCGATCGAAGCCAGATCTCCGTCGCCCTGATACGTGAAGATGATCAGTTCCGGGCTGACCCGCTTCAACCCCGTTGCTAGTGCGGGGGCGCGCCCGTGCGGTGATTCCAGGAAGTCGGTGCGGAAGTAATTGTAGATCAATACCGAGCAGCCGACCGGCGCGATCCCGACGGTCCGACCGCGGATGCCGAGTTCATCGATTGCCTCTGCCACCAGCCGATGGATAATGCCGTGCGTGCAGCCGGGACAATAGTGAGTGACGGCGTCGCTGAACGACTCCGGCCGTGAGAATGTAATCGTCGTCGCTTGTGCAGTAACTTCAGACATCGCTTCTACCTCACTTCGCCTTGCCGCCGTCAAGCAGCTTCAGCAGACAATCGCGCACTTCTTCCGGCGACGGTACAATTCCACCCGTCCGCCCGTAGAAGTGCACCGGCTTCTTCCCCAAAACCGCTTTCTCAACGTCTTCCACCATCTGCCCCATGCTCATCTCGACCGTCAGCACCAGTTCGATGTTCGGCGCAACGGCCGCGTCGTGAATCGCTCGCTCCGGGAAGGGGAAGAGCGATATCGGCCGCAACAGGCCGATGCTGGTGCCGTTAGCCTCCAACTCGTCGATCACGGTTTGACAGATGCGCGCCATCGTGCCGTAGGACACGATGATTGCGCGGTTTTTCGGAGAGACTTTGTATGGTTCGAAGCGGATTTCGTCCGCCTTCATCTTCAGGTATTTCTCGTGCAGAATGATGCTGTTCTTTTCCAGCGCCACTGGATCGAGGAACAGCGACTTGGTGATCAGCGGCGCCCGGTCCCGCGCTCCGACCGTCGCCCAGTCTTTCGGCGGCAGCGGCGGTTCCTCGAACTGATCCGGAAACTCCACCGGCTCCATCATCTGACCGATCATTCCGTCGCCGGCGATCAGCACCGGGTTGCGGTATTTTTCCGCGAGATGGAACGCCAGCATCGTCAAATCAACCGCTTCCTGGACCGTTGCCGGCGCCAACACGAGGACGCGGTAGTCACCGTGTCCGCCGCCGCGCGTCGACTGGAAATAATCCGACTGCGCCGGCAGGATTCCGCCCAGACCGGGACCGCCGCGCATGATGTTGATCAACACGACCGGCAACTGCGCGCCCGCCATGTAGGAAATCGCCTCCTGCATCAGGCTGATGCCCGGGCTGGACGACGAGGTGAACACGCGCTTGCCGCTGGCGGCCGCCCCGAAGAGCATGTTGCCGACCGCCACCTCCGACTCCGCCTGTACAAACACGCCGCCGACCTCGGGCAGTCGTCGCGACAGGTACTCGCCCACCTCGCTCTGCGGCGTGATTGGATATGCGAAATAGTAGATTCCGCCGGCGCGGATCGCCGCCTCGCCGATTGCTTCGTTGCCTTTCATCAATATTCGCGCCATGGTCGCCTCAGTACTGGTACAGCACGAATCGCGTGCCGTGCATTTTGACGGTGATTGCCGCGTCGGGACAGGTGATTGCGCATAACTGGCAGCCGATGCAGCGCGAAGGATCATGCATTTTCGCGTAGAAATAACCTCGCTTGGTAATATCCTTCGACATCGAGAGAATCTGCTGCGGACAGGCCTTGACGCACAGCTCGCAGCCTTTGCAGTAGTTCTTGTCTATAGTCACACCCGGCATAAGCGCCTCTCGCTATCTTGATTCCGGCCGGCGCCGGTAGTATTCATCCATCTCATTCACAGCCCCCGGACGCGATCCTTCCGGATCTCCCACGGCTTCAGCATTCGCCGCGACAAGGAGAACTTCGGAACGGTCAACATCTCGTCAGCGATCTCTCCCAGCGCCGCATCCATACCGGCGGCAAACACGAGCGGGATATTCGCTGCCTCAGCCACCTGCCGGGACAGCTTGACGCCGTCGATGATTGTCTGCCCGGTCGTCTCACCGATCAGGTGGGTATTGGAGACGATGCCGGTGAATTTCATCCGCGACGACCCCTCGATCGCCCGCATCATCTTCAGACTCCCCTCGACCGTCGCGGTGAACGGCCGGTTGGCGTTCAGCACCATCAGGAACTCGTAGTCGGCCCGCTCCAGCGCATCGGAGAGAGAACCCAGCACTCGCGCGCCCAAGTCGTCACCCCCGACGTCGATCACCAGCCGCCCTTCGCCGGCGTTCTCGATTGAAGCCCGAATCTGCGGCACAATGATCGGCAGGTCGGCGTGGCAATGCTCGCCCGTCGGCACAATCGCCCGGATTCCGTAGAGCAGCATCTCGGCGGCCGCTTCGCGTGAACGGAAATACGGATTGACGATATCAAGATCAATGATGCTGATGGGATCAGCCGAGATCTCGGCCAGGTGAATCGCGTAATTGACCGCCACCTCTGTCTTGCCGGAACCATAAGCGCCGGCAAAGATTATGATCCGTTTTGCGAACGGAACGAACGGGCAGTCAATCATAGTGTCTTCTCACCATACGTGACAATTTTCACAATGTCACGACTCTACACTCTACAGTATCGGACAAAATTAGTCAAGTAATAAAGCAACTTTTTTGTCAATATTACTTCACCCAACCGCCCTTCCTAAGAGCTTGCCGTTCTGTAATTTGGCGCATTCCGATCAGGAAAGACGGATTTGCCGAGTAGGCACTTCGCGCCAAAAATGTGAATTGCTTCACAAGCATCAACTCGATGATAACCCTTTTCCGAGTTCAGGGTCAAGGAGATTCTCGCTTTCTCTCAACCCTCAGGTTGACAAATTCCGCCTTTCATTGTAGCCTATCGCCTCTGCCGCCACGCCGGCAGTATGTTACCACTTACGATTGGGAGAGA
>JADYYF010000025.1 GCA_020853795.1 Candidatus Zixiibacteriota bacterium | reverse complement strand
GCTGGCCATCGAACTTCCCTGCCCCCCAGACCTTGGCGAACTGCAATTTCTCGGCGAAATCTTTGTGGATCTTGTAGGCGGCATCTTCCACCGTGGCCGGGGCGGTGAGCACGACCGGATCGGAGCGATCGGCCTCGTGTCCGGGGGTCTTTGTGTAGACGCGCATGAGATTGAGCGAGCGAAAGAGGGCGGCCTCCAATTGGTCGATGCCACGACGAGTAGTCGAGTCGATCGGAAAAATCGGAAAACGTGCGCCGAACTCTTGTTGAAGGAAGCCGAGGCGGATGTCGTCCTCGTCGAGGTCGCTCTTGGCGGCAAGGAGGAAGGTCCTCTTGGCGACCGCGTCGAGCGAGTATTCCTCTTCGTCGATCTCATGGTCCGGCGCAATCAACGAGATACGATGTTCTTTGAGCAAAGCCAGCGACCGGTTGAGATCGTCGATCAGGTCGTCGGAGGAGAGGTCGGCGAAGAGAAAGACGGCATCAGCCCGGAAGAGAATCGAAGTGATCCAGCCGTCGTAGCATTCAGCGGCAATCGGGGGCAGGTCGATCAGTTGGAATTTCACGTTCTCCCAGACCATCATGCCCGCCACCGGAGCGCGGGTGGTAAAGGGGTAATCGGCGATTTCGGGATGGGCGTGCGAGACGGCGGCGAGGAATTGCGATTTGCCGGAATTGGGTGGACCGACCAGCGGGATTTGCGCGGCGCCCTCGCGGGGGATGTTGTCAAGGCCCTTGTGCTTTCCGCCACCACCCTTCCCTTCCGAGGATTTCTTGACCTTGGCAATCTTCGCCTTGATCTCGGCCTGGAGTTTCTCGGTGCCTTTATGCTTGGGGATGAGCTTGAGCATCTCCTGCAAACAGGCGAGGCGTTCCTGATCGTCGGACGCTGCGCGATAGCGGCGCTCGGCTTCTTTATAGGGCGGAGTCAGATTGGCCGGCATCGCAGTAAAGATACGAGCGTCCGGGGCGGCGTCAAGGGGGACGGCAGGTCAATGAGGGCGTTACCTCAGAGAGAATCGCGCAGGTCGCGGGCAGCGGCGAAGGTAGAGTCGATGCTGAGGGCGGCATTCAGGATTTCGCGGGCGTAGGCGGAGTCGCCGACCCGGAGGGCGCTGACAGCGAGCAGGTACGGCAAGGTGGGATCGGAGACGGTCAAGGGAGTCCGGCGAATGAGATCGACGGCCATTTGGTGATTACCCTGCCGGGCAGCCAGTCCGGCGTAGAGGGTCACTAATTTCGGATCGCCGCGCTGTTCGGGCGGCACCTGATTGAGCCGTGCCATGGCATCGGCGGGCCGGTTGGCGAGGAAGGCGGAGTAGGCAGCTTTGTAAAGGTATTCGCCGTTTTCCGGCCGGTTAGCCATGAGGGTGACATAGTTGCGGTAGGCGGCCGGGTAGTCCTTCATGATGAACTGCAGGGGCGCGAGCATGGAGATCGTGCTGATGTCGTTGGGCAGGATTTCGAGACGACGCTGCCAAGCCTGGGCGGCGCCCTTCTGATCGCCGAGCCGTTCGAGCAGCAGCCCCCAACTTTCGAGGCGCTGACCCTGATCATAATGTTCGCTGTAGTGCAGGTCGACGAGGACATGGGACTTGACGGCCTCAATCTGCAGTTGACTGTTGAAGAGGAGCCAGGGAATGATGCGCAGGCAGATGGCGGCGGCCAGAATGGCGACGCTCCAGGACCGGCGCGGTGCGCGCAGGGCGATCAGGGCGACCAGTGGAACGGCGAAGATTGACAAGAGGTCCCAGTCACGGAAGGCGCCGATCTTCGGATCGACCAAGATCGTAAAGAGCAGTGCGCCGCCGAGAGCGATCAGGGTGAAGTGCTGGCGGCGATCGAGCCGGCCGGGCCAGAAGACGAGGAAGAACGCCGGCGTCGCAAGCAGGAGCACGTTGAGCAGGTCAAGCAGATGGGCGGTGGAGAAGAGTGAATAAGCGGAGTAGTCGTTGGGCCAGAGCGGCAGGATGACCTTGGTAATATTGGCGCTGACGGCGACGATCAGTCCGGCGAAGGCGACGATTGCGGCGATGAGCCAGACGTTGGCGCCGAGGCGGCGGCGGTAGAGATTAATCACTGCCGGCAGAAGCATGATGCCGCTGAAGTGCGAGACCAGTGCCAGGAGGAAGAAAAGCAGCGGCAGGTACGAGATCGATTCGCGTGCCAGATCGCGCCAGGCGAAATAGATGAAATACAGTGTGAAGACGTGAAGCAGCGTATAGCTCTCGACATAGCCGAAATAGAATTGCAGCGTCGCCGTGGCGAGGAACGAGAGGCCGACAAGTGCGCGTTCCAGCGCGGTGGCGAAAAGCCGGGTGATCAGGTAGAGGGCGACCAGGAGGGCCAAGCAGGCGATGGCGGCGATGATCCGGTAGCTGAGTTCGGTGGAACCAACCAGCGTGTAGGTAACGTGGTGAAGCAAGATGTCGAGCGGTTCGGTGGCCGAGAAGACGCGTTCGGTGGCGCCGAGATGCGTAAGACCGTCGCCCATGAGGTGGTTTTGCGACGGGAGCAGCAGCGAGCCGGCCCAGACCAAGCCGCCGACAAAGATCCAACTAATACCGGAAGCAGCGATGCGGTTGAGGAGGCCGGGAATGAGCGCGACAACCACGACAGCGGCAGCAAGCAACCAGAGGG
>JADYYF010000024.1 GCA_020853795.1 Candidatus Zixiibacteriota bacterium | reverse complement strand
CCGATCTCGGTGTGCGTGCCCTCGGTTTCGCGGTCGATCGCCTTGCCGATATCGTGCAGGAATCCGGCGCGCTTGGCCAACTCGGCATCGAGCCCCAGCTCCGCCGCCATCAGCGCGCACAGCGTCGCAACTTCCTTCACGTGACCCAGGACGTTCTGACCGTAGGACGTCCGGTACCGCAGCTTGCCCATCAAATTGATGACGTCGTCGTGGATGCCGTGCAAGCCCAGCTCAAAACACGCCTGTTCGCCCGCCTCGCGCACCATGATCGACATTTCCTTGTTCGCTTTCTCAACCACCTCTTCAATGCGCGTCGGATGGATGCGGCCGTCCACCACCAGCTTCTCCAGCGCCATGCGCGCCACCTCGCGCCGCACCGGGTCGTAAGCGGAAAGAATAACCGCCTCCGGCGTGTCGTCAACGATCACATCAACACCGGTCAGGGTCTCAAACGTGCGGATATTGCGCCCCTCGCGGCCGATGATGCGCCCCTTCATCTCGTCGTTCGGCAACGGCACGACCGACACCGTCGACTCCACCGTATGCTCGGCGGCACAGCGATAAATCGCCTGGATGATGATCTCGCGCGCCTCTTTCTCCGCCTGTTGCTCCGCCTTCTCCTTGATCTCCTTGACAATCGCGGCCGCCTCCATCTTGGCTTGGCCGATCAGATTGTCCATCAGCACGCGCTTGGCCTCCTCCGAGGACATCTGCGCCACCCGTTCTAACTGCTTATTCTGGTCGATAATCAGCTGCTCCAGCTCCTTCTCGCGCACGGAAATCCCCTTCTCGCGATGCTGCAGCGCCTTATCCTTGTTGACGAATTCCTTTTCCTTCTTATCAAGAATATCCACCTTGCGGTCAAGATTAATCTCCCGCTCTGCCAGCTTCTTCTCGACTTTCTGGAAATCCGCTTTCTTGGCCTGCAGGTCCCGCTCGAACGCAACCTTGGACTTGTACCACTCGTCCTTGGCCTCAAGCAAGGCTTCCTTCTTCTTAATCTCTGCTTCCTTGACGGCGTCGTCAACGATCCGCTTGGCTGACTCCTCGGCGCGGCGAATCTTGCCGAACGACGTCTTACTGGCAAGCAGATACGTCACGAGCGACGCGGCGACTACGGCGCCGACCAACTCGATAATCAAAATCACCAGAGGCGACATGGTTGTACTCCCGCCTGACCATCCCATCGAAAGGGGTCAGACCCGTTTATGTGAAAAGAACGACTTTGGGGGAGTTAGCGTAGGCTGGTTACCAATGAAATCTCAACGCGCCGGTTGCTGTGTGGGCAACTTGGTCTCGAGCCATTCCAAAATGGTCTGCGTCTTTTCTTCAATGGTCTTCACTTCGTGAGAAGAGGCACGACGTGCCTTAAACAACTCGTCGGTAATGTTCAACGCTGCCAAAATGGCAACCTTGGCAGGCGATCGACTACCATTCGGTTCGGAGATCTCGCGCATCTTCGCATCGAGATAGGATGCCACCTCTTGGATATAATCAGGATTGGCGTCCCCCCGAATCGGATAGTCTTCGCCGTAAATGTTAACCGTTACGGTTTGTTTTTTATCTTCCGTCATCAAGTGAATCAGAAATCCAGACTGAGCTACGTTAATTCGCTAACCCAAAATCTATGTTCGTCTTATAAATACGTTAAGAAGTTCAAATGTTGGAGTCAAGAAATTTTGAGCTCGGCCTGGACTTGATCAATTTTATCAACGATTTTCGATATCCGCTTGAGCGCTACATCGTTCGTGGCCTGTAATGCCTTGGTAAGCTGTCCGTTCTCTGTTGTCAACGCCCGGGTACGCCCCTCCAGGGTCTTGATCTGGCTCCGCAGTTCGCCACATTCAACCTCCAGACTCGTCTTCTCGGCCTGTAGCGTCTCGAACTTCGCGACCAACTCGGTCACCTTGGACTGAAGCTTTTCCAAGTTACTCATATTGACATCCTATGAACGTAGTTCAGCGCCAAAGGCGGCCTTTAACGCTTCTACTATCCTATTGCATTTCAAATCAATCTCTTCGATAGTTAAAGTTTTACTTTCATCGCGGAAACTGAGCCGATATGCGATCGATTTTTTGCCCGAAGCCACCTGCTTGCCGCGATAAACGTCAAAAACCAATATCTCTCTTAGAGTTTCGTCGGCATGCTCATTAATCACTTTAATGATGGCAGAATTCTGAACCGGCTCATCCACCACAACGGCCATATCACGATCCGAACTCGGATAGCGTGGCAACGGCTTGTAAGGATGCGGCTTGACCCGTAAGGATAATAGTGCCGAGAAGTCGACTTCGGCAAGGAATACATCGAATTTTATTGAGAAAGCCTTCAGCATTGCCGCTGCAACCTTTCCGCAGCGCCCAACTGCCGAACCGGCCAGCAGAACGTCAAACGAGCAGGTCGGGTCAAACGTCGGATGCTCTCGCGGTTCTGTCTCCAACCGCTGCGTTGCCAGTTCACTCAGCGACTCCAGCGCACCCACAATATCTGCCAGTCCAAACTCGCCAGGATGAAACGCCCAATTCTCTTCCCGGTCACTGCCGCAGAGCGCCAGCCCGATGCGGCGCGATTCCATCGGTAGCTCATTTACCCTTGCGCTGGCCACGAATCCCAATTCAAAGACCTTCACGGTTCGAACCTGGTGGCTGACATTCTGGTAGACGACGTTGAGCAACCCCGCCAGTAGACTCGGACGCAGACACTTCAAGTCTTCCGAGATCGGATTGACGATCTCCACACAAGCCGTCCCAGGATCGGTGAGCTTGAAATGATTAGGGTCGCCGATGCTATTGGTGACGACTTCGTAGTACCCTTGTGCCATCAACGTCTGTTGGACCTTCCCGGCGAAGACATCCGACTCAATCCGCGCGGTGACGAGGTTGCCGCCCGCCCGCATCCGAACCGGGATCTTCTCATAGCCGTTAATGCGCGCGATCTCTTCAATCACGTCGATTTCGCGCGTGATATCGGGCCGAAACGTCGGCACTTCGACGGTCAAGTTCTTTCCCGGTTGCACCTTGAACTCCAGGCCGTTGAGCACATCCAGCATCGTCGGCGAACTCAACTCGGTGTCGAGAATCTGATTGACGCGACTCGGACGCAACTCCAGTTTGACCGGCTCGATCTTATTCGGATAGACATCGACGATTCCGCTTGCGACCTTGCCGGAAGCGTACTTCTCCAGCAACGCCGCCGCGCGGTCGAGAGCAACGGGCACGATATTCGGATCGCAGCCGCGCTCGAATCGGGTCTGCGCCTCTGAAATCAAACCAAGATGCTTGCGGCCGCGACGAATCACTGAAGCGCTGAAATATGCCCCTTCGAGCAGGACATTCGTGGTCTTCTCGGTAACTTCCGAAAACTGCCCGCCCATGATGCCGCCGATGGCCACCGGCGCCACCGAATCGGTAATCAGCAGCACGTCGGGGGTGAGCTTGCGTTCCACGCCGTCCAACGTCGTGAAGGTCTCCCCGTCGACCGCGCGCCGGACCAGCACCTTCGGCTGTTTGAAATTGTCGAAATCGAAGGCATGCAGCGGCTGGCCATATTCCAGCAGGACATAATTTGTGATGTCGACGACGTTGTTGATCGAGCGAATCCCGCTCGCCAGCAACCGCTGCTGAATCCACCACGGCGAACGGCCAATCTTGACATTGCGGATCACGCGCGCTGCATAACGGGGACAGGCGTCGGGATCGGCAATCGCGATCTCCACCTGCGCCGCCGCCGTCTCGCTGCTCTCCTTCATCTCGACCGCCGGCCGCTTGATCGGCGAGCCGGTGATGGCGGAAATCTCGCGGGCAATGCCGATTGCGGAAAGACAGTCGGCGCGATTCGGGGTCAGGTCAAAGCCGAGGATGTAGTCGTCCAGATTCAGCGCCGTCCGCAAATCGGAACCCGACTTGATCGATGCTTCGATCTCCATCAACCCGGAATGGTCATCCGAGATGCCGAGTTCATACTGGGAGCAAAGCACACCCTCCGACAACACGCCGCCGATTTCGGCGCTTTGCACGCGCTGGTTGTCGGCCAGCACCGCGCCCGGCAGCGCCAACGGCGCCTTTATTCCCACCTTGACGTTGGGCGCGCCGCAGACCACGGTCATCTGGATATCGCGGCCGAGTTCGACCCGGCACACCTTCAGTGTGTTCTTGCTCGGATGCGGCTCGCAGGTCACCACTTTGCCGACCACGATGTTGTCCAGATTGCCGGCAACCGGCTCGACGCTTTCCACGGCCGTGCCGATTGAGGTCAGCTTCGTCGCCAGTTGGTGCGGATCCAGCGCGACATCGACAAGTTCGCGCAGCCAGTTGTATGAAACTTGCATAACCCTGCCCTGTTAGAACTGGTCCAGAAATCGCAGGTCGTTTTCGAAGAAGAGCCGGATATCGTCAATCTGATAGCGCAGCATGGCAATCCGCTCCACGCCCATGCCGAATGCGTAGCCGGAGTAAACCTCCGGGTCGTAGTTGACCGACTTGAACACGTTCGGATCGATCATGCCGCAGCCAAGGATTTCGAGCCAGCCCTCATGCTTGCACACCCGACAACCGCGGCCGCCGCAGAGAATACACGAAATGTCGACTTCCATCGACGGCTCGGTGAACGGGAAGAAACTGGGCCGGAAGCGGAACTTGACGTCGCTGCCGAAGAACGTATGTGCGAATGCCGTCAGCACGCCCTTCAGATCGGCAAACGTGACATCGTGATCAACGTAGAAGCCCTCGACCTGGTGGAAGACGCAGTACGAGCGCGCGCTGATCGCCTCCTGGCGATACACCCGCCCGGGCGCCACAATCCGCACCGGTGGCTTGGTGCGCTCAAATTCGCGAATCTGGATCGGCGAGGTATGTGTCCGCAGCACCGTGTCCTTGCCGACATAAAATGTATCCTGCATATCGCGCGCCGGATGATCGGGCGGGAAATTGAGCGCCCCGAAGTTATAATATTCCGTCTCTACCTCCGGCCCTTCGGCCACGCGGAAGCCCATACCGTAGAAAATGTCAACGATTTCGTTCAAGGTCTGGGTGACGGGGTGGAGCTTCCCCGCCGGATAACGCTTCCCCGGCAGGGTATAGTCGATCTTTACCTTGGAACGAGCGCTCTGATCGCCGACAGCCGTGAGCCGCTGCTCAAGCAGTTGCTCGATGGCCACGCGCAGATCATTTGCCTGCTGGCCGACCGTGCGGCGCTGCTCGGGATCAAGGTCCTTGAGGCTTTTCAGCAGAGCGGTGACACCGCCCTTCTTGCCGAGAAATCGGACCCGACAGGCTTCGACCTGTTCCGGCGTGGCCGCAGCGGCAAGATCCGCCTGCGCCTGCGCCAGTATGTCCGCCGCAGTCTCGGACATGGGCCTTAGGCGCTCTTGGCGATTTCGGCGAGTTTTACAAAGGTGGCTTTGTCGCGAATGGCCATGTCGGCCAGCACCTTGCGGTCGAGGTTCACGCCGGCCTTGAGCAGACCGTTGATGAACTTCGAATAGGTGATATCGGCCGCCCGGCACGCCGCAGAAATGCGGGTAATCCAAAGCCGGCGATAGTCGCGCTTGCGATTGCGACGGTCGCGATAAGCGTAGGTCAGACCCTTCTGGACGGTCTCTTTGGCCGTGCGGATCAGCTTGCTGCGCCCGCCGAAGTTGCCCTTGGCGCGATCTAAGACTTTCTTCCGGCGGCGGCGCGAAGCAACGTTATTCGTTGCGCGTGGCATATCTCTAACTCCTTGTCAAATTCGCAGACTTCAATTGTACGGCAGCAGGTACTTGAGCTTGCGGAAATCCGCACCGCTCGCAAACTGCGCTTTGCGCATCTGGCGTTTCCGCTTGGCGGATTTCTTGGCCAGAATATGGCGCGCATAGCCGTGCTTAAACTTGACCTTACCGGACGCGGTCTTCTTAAATCTCTTCGCCGCCGCCCGATTCGTCTTTACCTTCGGCATTCTCGCTTCCTTTACTCTTACTCGCATCGATCTTCGGGCTCACCACCATCGTCAGCGTGTTGCCCTCCATCTTCGCCGGCATCTCGACCACGGCGTGCTCGGACAGATCCGCGATTAGTTGCTGCATCAATTGCTCGCCGTACTCCTTGTGTGCCATCTCGCGGCCGCGAAACTGCACCATCACCTTGACTTTGTGTCCGGCGTTGAGGAACTCAATAACATGGCGCGTCTTGAATTGATAATCGTGGTCCTCGATCTTCGGTCGATACTGCATCTCCTTCATCGTCACCGCGTGCTGCTTCTTCTTCGACACGCGCGTCTTCTTCTGCAGTTCGTATTTGTAGCGGCCGAATTCGAGAATCTTGCACACCGGCGGCCGCGCCGTCGGCGATATCTCTACCAAATCAAGTCCGCGACTGTAAGCCAGTTCTAAGGCATCCCGCGTTTGCATCACGCCAACTTGTTGGCCGTCCGAGTCGATCACTCTCACTTCCGGGATGCGGATCATTTCATTAACTCGGATGTCTGGCTTCCTCTTAGTTATTGCTTCACCTCCATGCTGGTTTTCGCT
>JADYYF010000023.1 GCA_020853795.1 Candidatus Zixiibacteriota bacterium | reverse complement strand
GCGAAGCGCGGTTGGTCGGGGTCGCCGATTTCGAAGGCGTTGTCGCGGTCGCGCAACGCCGGTCGCAGACGCGCCGCCAAAGCCTTATCATCGATGTAGGCCAGATCGCGAATCCCCTGCAAGCGGATATGAGACTCCGCGCTGTCAAGTTGCCCGGCGATTTCCAGCTTCAGTGATTCATTCCCCAGCTTGGCCAGTGCCAAGCGCATCTGACGCGCCGACTCGCGATCGTTTTCCTGTTGCAGTCGATGTTGCAGCGGCGCCACCGCAGAGCTGTCGCGCAGATTTCCGATAAGTGCTGCCACACCGGTGCGGATGTTCGCATCGGGATTCTCCAGATTGGCCAGCAGTTCGGGCAGGATCTTTTGATCGTAGCGCGATTCGAGGGCGAGCAAGGCGCGCATCCGCACATCCTCATCAGTGTCGCTCAGCGCCTGCGCCAAAACCTTCGTCAGATGCTGGTCGCCGGTGAGCACCAGGCAGCCGAGGGCAAGATCGCGAATCTCGCCGTCATGATTACCCAGCAATTCCTTCAGCATCGGTGCGGCCGTATCGCCGACATCTTCGGCGAGGTTCATCGCTTCCCAGTCTTTCGCCAGCACCAGCTTGTGCAGACTGTCTATGCTACTTGCCACGTTTCCTCCTCGCTCGCGGGTGTCGCTGCGATCAGCTTGCGATCGACAGCCAGTTCCAGTGACGGCGGCTGCCGCCAGGAGCCAACACAAGATGTGAAGCTTGACGCGAAACACAATGGCGACCCTGCCTCACGGATTGCGATACCGTTTCGCCGAACGCGATTGCTTGCGCGCGCCGAAACACTCATTGTCGGTCTTGTCCTGCGGCAAATTGCGCACACTGACGACACCGCCGGAGGCATTGTGGCCGTAGCCGACGTTGTGCGCCCAGCCCTCGGCGCGATCGTCTCCCGGCCAGCCACCATACATCAGACGCCGCATCGAATAGATGTCATGCTTCTTGTTGGCAGCGCTGGGGTCATCTTCGGCGTGGCTGTATTGAGTGGCGCCGAAGTTGTTGGCCAGGCCGAGATAGTGTCCGAACTCGTGCGCCAGATCGAGCGCCGGACCGGCATTGCCGCGATGTTCTCCGGCATTCTTCGCAATACTGACGGCATTCGGCCAGTTAAACCGTAACGGGCTCCAGGTCAGGCCGTTCGCGCCGTCGATACTGTTCACCACAAAGACGTTTATCTTATCCTGCTCCAGCGGTGCCACCGCCGTGGTCATCGAAACCAGTTCCGTGCGATAGACGCCGCCGATCGCGCTGTGCTGTCCGGCCACGGAAAGATTGACGTTGCAGTTGCGCCAGTTCTGGAAGTGGAAGTACATCCCATAGGGCTTCCAGATCGCATTGACCAGCGCAAAGATCGTTTTCCAGGTGTCCTTGGAGGTCGCGGGCGCGGTCGGGGTCACACCACCCGGGCCGGCAATTATCGTCCAGTAGGGCCGCACCTCCATGCGAAACACTGGCAGGATGATGATCTGCAACACGCCGACGGTAACCTCCGTCTTGTCCTGCTTCACAACCACTTTCAATTCGGCTTCAGTCTTCGCCTTGACCGCAGCGGTCTTGAGTTCGAGGATCATCTCCTTCTCGTTGGGCAGCGGCAGCTTTGAGACGACTTCGATCAGATCGGCCGGAGCCGTTGTGACATGCAGCGGCACGTCCTTGGCGATGTACTCCCGGATCACCTTGATGCGAAACGGGCTGTCAGGAGCCATCGTCAGGACGGGGCCGCGCAGATCGCTGCCCATCGACTTGGCCTTGATGAAGCCGCGGTCGTCGAGATCGGGCGCCTTCGCCGAAGGGATACCCGACTTGACCGTGGCATCCTTATCGGAGGGCGCGCGGGTGAAGCGAATCAGCGAACGGCGAATCACGAAGGTGTCGCCGAACTTGTTTTTGCTGGTCACGACATTGTCGAGCTTGGGATTGGTGTTGCCGCCGGTGATGCCGTCGGTGCGCAGATTGTTGTCGGCCTGAAAATCGAGGACCGCCCGTTCCATCTTCTCGCCCCGCTCATCATCGACGCGACCGGTATAATAGCCCAGCAATTGCAGGCGGCGCTGGCGGCCGTGGACTTGACCAAGATCGCCCAGCTTCTGCCAGCCGGCCAACACCAGCCCTTTGGCCTCATCCTCCAGTGTGGCTTCCGGCTCGTGCTTGATCGTGTAGGTTGTGCCCAGGACCTTGAGGTCAACCGTGCCGCTGATCTTGACTTTCATGCCATAGAAGCCGTTCGCCTGCGGCTTGACGGGCGATTCCTTCCCGTCGGCCACGATCTTCGCTTCACCGGCGTTGATGATGGTGTCAGCGTCGGTGCCCGGCGCGGTCTGCAGCGCCAGGACGACATCGGCGGTGGTTGCATCTACTTTTAGTGCCATGCCGTCACACCTTCGCTCTATGTCGGCAGCTTCTTGGCGTCGGTCACGTTCGGAAACGTCACCCGGCATTTGGCCGGCGGAACATTGCGCTCCGTCGCTGTGCCGTTGGCATCGAGCTTTCCCTGCCGCATCTCGCCGTTGGTGAATTGCACGACATACTGCTCATCGGGTATTGCATTGCCCTTATCATCTTTGAGCGTGATCTGCAGTTCGTCTGACAGCGTCAGCAAGTCGGAGCGCGCGGAAATCGCGGCAACGGTCACGCTGAAGTAAAAGCGGGGATAGCTGTACTCCTTGGCGTTTTCGTGTCCGATTTCCGGCTTGTCATCGTCGGAGTAGTCGAACTTCCATTGGGCTTCGACCTTGTCACCGGCGACCTGGCCGTCGGAGATCGTCTCCACCAGGCGCTCGCCTTGGCGGGAGCCAATCTGGAAAATGCGGAAAGAGGCGGCAGTACCGGCAGCGATACCGAAGGTTTCCGCCGTGAGTTTCACCGTATCGCCGACGGCGGCTTTGACTACCGACCACTTGGCCGTTTTGATGGCTTTGAGTTCGATGTCGTAGGTACCGGGATCAACGCCGTTCATCTTGACGTCGCCGGCGAGTGAGCCGCCGCCAACATCGGCTCCCGATTTCTTGACGCTGTAACTGACGTCGGTGATCGGATGACCGCCGCGGTCGACGAATTTGACGTCGAGGTAGTGATCCTCGCTTTCCCCGGAACCACCGCTGCTGCCGCCGCCGCCGGAACCGACATTGGTCTCGGCCGCTGCCGCAGTTTGACCGGCGCCTTGCCCGCTGCCGCTGCCGCCGCTGCCGGCCCCACCACCGGCGCCGCCGCCTTCGCCGATCAACACCGTGAAGCAGCCCATGGTGATGGTGTCGGGCGGTCCGACGCAGGTCACCATATCGCCGACGCGGGCGGCCGGGCGATTGCCGATCAGGACAACGAAGCAGCCCATCGTTATTGGGCCGCCGACATGCGGCTTGGGCCCGTCGCACATCGGGCAGGTGTGCATGTCGCCGACGCGCGCCGCCGGCATGCCGCCGATCAGCACCGTCGGCTCACCCAAAGTGATCACACCGCCGTGTGCGGTCAGGTCGCCGATTCGTGCCGCCGGATTACCCATAAGCCGCTCTGACTCTGATCTCCTCGCCGGTGCTGCCGGTATCCAGACCGACCCGTCAGCTCAACCGGAAAACGGAAGAAGACAATACGCAACTGGGATTCTGGATTTTGTGACGCGACGAGTTTCGGCTGAGTCGCCTCGCGGCGGTGCAGCATTCGGTCTCGATCGCTGCTGTAAGGTATCAAGCTCGGGAAGAGTTGTCAAAGTAAATAGAGTTTGTTGTCGCAGTTAAAAGCGGCCTCCGGCGAGCGCTTGCCGGTGTTCCCCGCCGTTCGAATCGAGGTCAGCTCTTGCGGACGCGGGTAGCAATTCCAGGGCGATAAGTTGACGTTTAAACTCCTGATTTGATGCGCCCGTGATGGGTTGTGCGTGAAAATTCTACTTTCTAAAATCGCCAAAATGTGTTTATTATTGACCCATCAAGTCCAAACTCTTCCTGTTATCGGGAACCCTCTTCGAAACCAGTAGCGTTGCGGTCTGACCTGGTCCGCAAGTGAGGCAGCATGTTGACTTCCGTCCGCCCGAGTGTATCCAAGACCACCGACACCATATTCCTCTGTTTGAGCCCGGCAGCAATCGTGCTGTTGCTAATGTTCCTGTCGCAGCCGCTGCGCGCTGAGAATTCCAGCGTCACGGTTGCCGCCGGCGTTAGCGGTTTGAGCGCGCAGACGTGGGAGCCGGCCGATGCAGCCACCGAGGCTCAGGTGAACGAATGGACCAATAATCTGTCGTTCGGGTTTACGCCGAACCGCGGGCAAGTGGCGAATATCGACGGGAAGACGGCGGACGATGTTTTGTTCAGCGCCAACGTGCAGGGTGCGGAAGTGTATGTCACCAAGTCCGGACTGTCGCACTATTTCCTCAAGCGCATCAAGAAGGGCGCCAAGGTGTGGCGGCCGAAAGGCGCGGCAATCGGACCGAAAGAGTTCGAGTGGCGCCGGATCGATCTAAACTTGACTGGCGCAGCGATCGCGGCCGAGCGTGTGACCATGGAGGAACCCCTGACCGATCTCGGTGTGACGCACTTCTATCGCAGCCAGCGCCCTGAGGGTGTGCTCGGCGTCCCGACCTATGGCAAGGTGACCTTTGCGGAAGTTTATCGCGGGATCGACTGGGTGGTGCTGAGCCGACCCGGCGCGGCCGTCCAGCATGATTTTATCGTCCGCCCGGGCGCAGATATCGCGCAGATTCGGATGGAGTATCGCGGCGCCAGTTCGATCGAAATCTCGGCCGATGCCGCCCGGTTGCGGATTCGCACGGAATTGGGTGAGGTGCAGGAGGGCGCGTTGCACTGCTTCCAGGCCGACGGCGCGCCGGTGAACGGCCGCTTCGTGGTTGACGGCAACATCGTGACGTTTGCCATCGACGACTATGATCGCAGTCAGACGCTGACGATCGACCCGCCGCTGGTTTGGAGCACTTACTACGGCGGCTCAAACTTCGACGGCCCGCGCTCGATCCTCTGCGACAACGTCAACGATTTCGTCTACGTCGTCGGCTACAGCTTTTCGAACAACATGCCGACGCAGAACGCGCCCAACGGCGCCTTCTTCCAGGGCACACTGACCGACAGCCTGCTGATCGACGGCTTCATCTGGAAATTCACGCAGGCCGGCGTGCGGCTGTGGGCGACCTATTACGGCGGCACCGGCTCTGAGGCCAATGCCGATTGTGCCCTCGACCAGTTTCAGAACCTCTATGTCTGCGGCTACACGACTGCCACCAACTGGCCGCGCTACATCATGCCGGGCGCCTACAATGACACGACCTACAACGGCGGGCAAGCGGACGCGACGATCATGAAATTCAACTCGCTCGGCGTGCGCCAGTGGGCGAGCTACTATGGCGGCGAGAACTACGATTACGCGACCAGCCTGGTGATCGACGCCACCGGCAATATCTTCATGACCGGCTATACCTCCTCGACAATGTTCCCACTGCTGAATCCCGGCGGCGGGGCTTACTTCCAGCCGACGATTGCCACATTCGAAGACGCCTTTGTCGTCAAGTTCAGTCCGCTGGGCGCGCAGTTATGGTCGACCTATCTCGGCGGGGCCGGAAACGAGGAGGCGCTCGGCATCGTGGTTACGGTCAACGCGATCTACGTGACCGGCCTGACGCAGTCGCCGGCGTTTCCGGTGCTGAACGCGGCCGGCGCATATTTCGACAGCACGCTCGGCGGCACGCAGGACGGCTTTGTCAGTCGCTTCAATCTCAACGGGGTGCAGACCTGGGCGAGCTATCTTGGCGGCGACAGCACCGACTGGGCGGATGACGCGGTTGTCGACGGCAGCGGTAACGTCTTTGTGGCGGGCTATTCCGAATCGACGAATTTCCCGGTAGTCAATCCGGGCGGCGCCTATATCCAGAGTTGGGGCGGCGACCTCGACATGACGATCACCAAATTCACCGGCGCCGACAGCTTGATCTGGAGCACGTATTACGGCGGGAGCCAGATTGACTTTCTGATGGGGGCCAGCGGCAAGTCGATCTGCCTCGACCCCCAGGGGCGATTCTATATCACCGGCATGACCTTCTCGACGAACTTCCCGGTGCTCAATCCGCCGGGCCCGTCGTTCTTCCAGGGCACGAACATCGGCGTCCAGGATGCCACGATCGGGGTTTTCAACAACAGCGGCACGATGCTGTGGTCGACCTATTGGGGTAGTGACAATCCCGACTTCGGTTCCAGTATCTCGATTGGAAACTATGGCTGCATCTTCGCTACCGGCGAGGCCGTCGATTCGGGTACTTTCTTCCTGGCCAATCCCGGTGGTTCGACCTACTATCAGCCGATTTGCGGCGGACTGGATGACGGCTATATCGCGAAATTCTGCCAGCCGACCGGCGCCTGCTGTATCGACTTCAACTGTATCCCGGCCAACAGCCAGGCGGAGTGCACGGCGCTCGGCGGGCAGACGTTCTATCCGAATCAATCGTGCTCGACCACGACCTGCAGCATTCTCTGCAACATCTGCGGCACCAAATACAACGACTTGAACAAGAATGGAGTCCAGGACCTTGGCGAACCAGGGCTGGCCGGCTGGACGATTCAGCTCTATTATTGGAACGGCCCGCTCTATGCCAGCACGACGACGGATGGCTCGGGCAACTACTGCTTCAACAACATCCCCTGCGGCGCCTGGACGGTGACCGAGCAGTTGCAGCCGAACTGGGTCCAGACCTTCCCCTCGCCGAGCGTGCACAATTATAGCATGGGCACCGGCCAGACGATCAGCGATGCGGACTTCGGCAACGCCAGTTGCATCGCCGACACCTGCTGCATCAAACCGGCGGCGGGCATGATTGCGTGGTATCCGTTCGACGAGACCGCGACGGGACCGGCCAACGATATTGCCGCCCGCACGCGCTCCGGCTGGCACTACGCCGACCAGTTCGCACATGCGGAGGGTGTCGTCAACGGCGCGATCGCGCTGGATTCGGCGCGCTACGTCCGCGTCTTCGACGACCCGTTCGCGCAAGTCGACACCGGCGATTTCTCGATCGATGTCTGGATCAACCCGGAGACTTTCGCCGCCGCTTGCCCGAATTCACCTTACCAGCCATGCGCGGCGATTCCGATTCTCGACAACCGCAACTCCGCCTCCGGCGGCAACGGCAACAACGGGATCATGCTGTACCTCAAGCGCGTGTCGTCGACGCAGGCGCGATTGGGGCTGGCGATGAATGTCTTCCCGAATGCGGTCGACACCTTTGAGACCCCGACGGCGCCAGTCGTGCTCAACGAATGGCAGCACGTCGCCGTGACGGTTGACCGCTCCAGCGGCTCGCCGGTGGGAGTCTTCTACTACAATGGCGATTCCGTCTGCGCCTTCACACCGCGAGCAGGACGAATCTACTCGACCAACGGTGTCGGCTCGGTGCTCGATATCGGCCACGGACCGACTTCAGTGAGTTCCAACCCCGGTGAAAGCTGCCTCAATACCGAGCGGCATTTCGTCGGATTGCTGGATGAGCTGGAAATCTGGATTCGCCCGCTGCCGGCGACCGAGATCGATCGCCTCTATTCCGCCGGCTCGCGCGGGAAGTGCAAGATCACCTGCACCCTGCCCACCTCGGCTGTGCTCTGCCGCACGGCGACCACGGTGACCTTGAATCTGACCATCTGCAACCGCACGCCGAACACCTCCGTGGCGCAGTTTTCGTTTGCGCCGATGGCGACCGGCAGCGGCTGCAACTTTGACGCGAGCGGCATTACCTTCAGCCCGGCCAACGGCACCATCAATCTGGCGCCGGGCCAGTGCACGCAAATTCCGGTGACGCTGAGTCGTCCGTTGGGATTCACGGCGGGCAACGTCGCCTGCTTCTGCGTGACGGTGCGCGATACGCTCTCCGGTGCGATGAGCACCTGCTGTTCGAAGTTAATTGCCTCCAACACCTGGTGCGTGACGGTGAAGGATCCACGCGATATTACCGGTGTGGCGATGGGACAAGCGCGCACATTCGTGTTTTCAGCCCGGAACGAATCCGATTCCGCGGCAACGCTTGACTACACATTGCGCGGTGAGAGTTCGGCCGAAGGCGGCGCCTTGACGGCGCTGCGGCTGAACGGGCTGCCGCCCGGCGTGCCGGTGGCCGGATCGTTGAATCTGCCGCCGTGGGGCGAGACCAATATCGACGGCGCCGCTGTGCTGGGCGCGTTTAATCCGCTTGATCTGGAGTCGATCCTGATTGAGGCGGATGTCGACGGCGACGGCGTGGCCGACGCGCTCGACGTCGTGCTGGTGCAGCCGGTCAGTTTCCCGGACTGCAACGGGAACGGTATAGCCGACAGCCTCGATCTGCTCAACGGCACGGCCGTCGATGCCAACGGCAACGGCTTCCCGGACGAATGCGAACCGCCGTCCACGGGCGCCACGCCTTGCTACGTCTGCGGTGACGCGGACGGGTCGGCAGCGGTTTCAATTTCGGACGCGGTTTACTTGATCAATTACATCTTTGCGGGCGGACCGGCACCGAGTCCGGTGCTGGCCGGGGATGCCGATTGTACAGCCAGCGTCAGCATTTCCGATGCCGTCTACTTGATTAACTATATCTTCGGCGGCGGGCCGCAGCCGTGTTCCGCCTGTCCGTAGGCGGCGGCGGGAGGAAATCATGGTCTTGCGGCCTCGATTTGCGGCATTTCGCGACCGACAAAGAAACCAGAATGCCGATTTCGCGTTACTGCTGAGTAGTACGGAACCGCGCGAGACCGGCAAGGAGAGCTGAGGAAATCAACCCGAAGACGCAGGCGCGTTTAAGACATGACCGGACTGTTTCACAAATTCTACTTGTTGAGCCCGATCATCCTGCAGACCGTCGGCATTTCGCTCTACGGCCTGAAGCTGTATTATCGCGAATACGGTCGGAAGTTCCAGCGGCTGCTGGAAGAGTTCGAACGCCACGCGTCGATGTCGGCCGCCGAGCTGGAGGCTTACCAATCGGAAAAGCTGCGGCTGTTGATCGCGCACTGCTATCGCAATGTGCCGTACTACCGCCGGATCATGCAGGAACGCAAGCTGACGCCGACGGACTTTCGATCGGCGGCAGACTTGCCGAAGCTGCCGGTGTTGACGCGCCAGCAGATGCGCGACTACGGCGAACAATTGATTGCCGAGAGTGTGCGCAAATCGGATTTGATCGTCGGGTTCAGTTCCGGCACGACAGCCAACCCGATTCGCATCGTCTGGGATAGGAACGTCTGCATGGTCAAGACCGTGGTGGACTGGCGGCAAAAGCGGCAGGCCGGCGTCAATCCGTTCGACCGCATGGCGTATTTCATCGGCCGGCAGATCGTGCCCGCCGAGGTCAAGAAGCCGCCGTACTGGCGCCAAAACTGGACACTGAATCAGCTCTTCTTCTCGGCGTTCCACCTCTCTGAAACGAATCTCGGCCATTACATTGACCGACTGGCGAGATTCCAGCCGGTGGCGATCGAGGGTTTTCCGTCGACGCTGTCGATTGTCGCTGCCTATCTCAACCGTCGCGGCGAATCGTTCCCGGTTAAGGCGGTATTCACCTCGGCCGAACCGCTGTTGCCGAACCAGCGCGCAGCGATCGAAAAGGCATTTGTTTGCAAAGTGTACGATTTCCTCGGCATGTCGGAGCGGGTGATCTTTGCGACCGAATGCCACCGCCACGAAGGCAAGCATCTCGATATCGATTTCGGCGTAACGGAGCTTCTCGGTGAAGACGGCCGGCCCGCAGACGGGCTGGGTCGGATTGTCGCCACCGGCCTGCACAATTACGCGCAACCGTTGCTGCGTTATCAATCGAGCGATATCTCCGCCTTCTACCATGAGCCGTGCGGTTGCGGACGGCCGTTTCCGCGGATTCAGGATGTGACGACCCGCGACGAGGACACCGTGACGACGCCCGACGGGAGATACCTGTCGCCCTCGGCGCTGGGTACCGCGACCAAGGATCTGGAAAACGTCGAGCATATCCAGATCTGGCAGGAAGATTTGCACACAATCGACGTGCGGCTCGTGCCACGCGCCGGCTATCGCGACGAAGAGGGTGACTCGATCAAGCACTCATTGCAGACGATGGTCGGCGATAATGTCAACATCACCGTCCGCACCGTGGCCGACATCCCGCGCACTTCCGCCGGCAAGTTCCGCTGGGTTGTTTCCAAAGTCCCCCTCAAGTTCTGATCGCAATTGCGCAGCAACGCTAAGTGCTTGACCCCGACCGTTGTCATTCGCTATCGTGCAGCGGGCGGGCACAATGTTATTGGCTGAGGAGGTCTGGCCGAAATGAGCGATCCGATTCTGATGGGAAAGGGCGAGAGCGAGCTCCTCCTGTTGCCGCAAATGACCAACCGCCACGGCCTGATCGCCGGCGCCACCGGCACCGGCAAGACGATCGCACTTCAGGTGATGGCGGAGGCCCTCAGCGCGCGCGGGGTGGCGGTGTTCCTGGCGGATGTCAAAGGCGATTTGGCCGGCATCAGCCAGCCGGGGGCAGCGAATCCGAAGATCAGCGAACGGCTCGGCAAGATTGGAATTACCGACTTCCAGTTCCGCGGCTCGCCGGTCACCTGTTGGGATCTGTTCGGCGAACAGGGGCATCCGATTCGCACCACCGTCTCCGATATGGGCCCGCTGTTGTTTAGCCGCCTGCTCGACCTGAACGAGACGCAGAGCGGTGTGCTCTACATTGTTTTCAAAATCGCCGATGACAACCAGCTGCTGCTGCTCGACCTCAAAGATCTCCGGTCAATGCTCACGTTCGTCGCCGACAACGCCAAGCAGTTTACGACGACTTACGGCAATGTTTCCGCAACGAGCATCGGCGCGATCCAGCGGGCGTTACTGACGCTGGAGGAACAGGGCGGCGATGAATTCTTCGGCGAACCGGCGCTCGATATCGACGATCTGATGCAACTGGCCCCCGACGGTCGCGGCATGGTGAACGTGCTCGCCGCCGATAAACTGATGCAGTCGCCGCGCGCTTACGCCACGTTCCTGCTCTGGCTGTTGGCGGAGTTGTTCGAGCAGTTGCCGGAGGCGGGCGATGTCGACAAGCCGAAATTGGTGTTCTGCTTCGACGAGGCACACCTGCTGTTTGATGAAGCGCCCAAGGCGCTGCTGGAGAAAATCGAGCAGGTGGTGCGGCTGATCCGTTCGAAGGGTGTGGGGGTGTTCTTCATCACGCAGAATCCGCTGGACGTGCCGGACACGGTGCTGTCACAGCTCGGCAATCGCATCCAGTTTGCTTTGCGGGCGTTTACGCCGCGCGACCAGAAGGCGGTCAAGGCGGCGGCGACGACCTTCCGCCCCAATCCCAATCTCGACATCGAAAAGACGATCAACGAGCTGGGGACCGGCGAGGGTCTGGTGTCGTTTCTCGATGCCAAGGGCGCGCCGGGAATTACGCAGCGCACGATCATC
>JADYYF010000022.1 GCA_020853795.1 Candidatus Zixiibacteriota bacterium | reverse complement strand
GACGACCTTCCGCCCCAATCCCAATCTCGACATCGAAAAGACGATCAACGAGCTGGGGACCGGCGAGGGTCTGGTGTCGTTTCTCGATGCCAAGGGCGCGCCGGGAATTACGCAGCGCACGATCATCAGTCCGCCGCAGAGCCGGATCGGCGCGATCACGCCGGCGGAGCGCGCCGAACTGATTCGCCAGGCGGCGGTGCGCGGCCGCTACGAGCAGGCGATCGACCGCGAGTCGGCGTACGAAATCCTCAAAGCCCGCGCCGAACGCGCCGCTGACGCGACGCCGAAAGTGGTTTTCGATCAGTACCCCGAGGCACAGCCGCGTTCGTCCGGCTCCGCGCGCAGCCGCACGACGCCGCGCGCGCCGCGTCAGCGCGAAAGCGTAATCGAGGCAGTCGCCAAGAGCACGTTGCGCTCGGCGGGGAGTCAACTGGGGCGCTCCCTGATTCGCGGCGTGCTCGGTTCACTGCTCGGCGGCCGCAAGCGCTGAGCGGCGTTTCGATCTTTCAGAAGGGGATCGTCGCGCGGTGGCAACTTTCTCACTCGATGCCGCGCGCACGCCGTTGTCCGAAATCAGCACACGATCTGCAAGGCAATTGACCAGTTGCGAAGCTGTTGTTTCCGCACGGCTTGCGCGTTGATGCTGAGGCCCTCGGCGTGGGGCGAGGCGCTTGGCGCGGGGCGGATGCGGGCGGATGTTTCAAAGTGGTAATTTTCGGCGCGGGCGCGTCCGACAAACCTAAGGGGCGACACAAGAGTACGCAGCGGATTACCCGCCAAACAGCGATTCAGTCTTTCTGGAGAACAGCGTTATGAAGTGCAGTTTCTGCGGCAGCGACGAGGTTGTTACCGGGATCCTCGAAGGGATTTCCTTCATCGCCAAGAGCGATTCACAGCGGATGCAGACCAAGGGGCTCTACGGCATCCAGGCAAATTTCTGCCAGGTCTGCGGCCGGCTCGACCGGTTTGAGATCGAGCGAGTGGTGACGCCGCGCAAGGCCACCGCGGTCGGCCTGCTCAGGCGGTAGCAGCGAGAGGGCGGGCGCAAGCAAGAGCCGAGAAGGTTGAGGATTCGATCGGCGTCAGGTCACTTCCCGCACGATTGAAGGCGGAAGTTTTTCCCGGGAATGCGTCGTGTGGGACACGACCTGACGCAGCGGAAAACGGGAATCATCCGACTGAAGTCGGATCTACAGCTGTGTACGGGGGAATCATCCGACTGAAGTCGGATCTACAGCTATGTAAGGGGGAATCATCTGACTGAAGTCGGACCCACAGCTATGTAAGGGGGAATCGTCCGACTCAAGTCGGACCCACAGCTATGTAAAGGGGAATCATCCGACTGAAGTCGGACCCACAGCTATGGAAGGGGGAATCATCCGACTGAAGTCGGACCCACAGCTATGTAAAGGGGAATCATCCGACTGAAGTCGGATCTACAGCTATGTAAGGGGGAATCATCTGACTGAAGTCGGATCTACAGTTTGTCAGCAGCCATTTGGAAGAGATCCGCATTGGAGGCAGTGATGGGAGCCGCAAATCCAACATAGATCGATATTTGTATATTGGCGCAAGAAGCAATCTTTGTGCGGAACCTGCCGGGTGCGGCAGGGTATAATTCGATGTCGGAACATCAGGCAGAGTTTTCATTCCGATAATTGATTGTGGGCAAGTCGCAGCAGTTAACTCCCGTACCTTTTCATCAATTTTCATCGACACAACTCTAATTTGAACGGCTCCAGACAGCGCCGTGTGCAGCGTGCAACAATCCCGCGTCCAATGGGCAGCGCGTTGACATAGATGGGCACTCGCATTCAATCCAACCGGAATGAGGAGGACACTATGCGCAGAAGAATCAGCATCATCTTTCTGCTGGGCTTTGTCGGCCTGGCGGCAGTGAGCGTACGCGCGCAGTCGGTCGCGCTGTTTGGCCCGCATCTGGGAATGCAAAAAGCGCAGGATGCCGAAGACCTCAGCTACCTGGTCGGCGCCACGTTGCGGCTAAAGTTGCTGCCGGCGCTGGCGGCCGAAGGTGATATCGGTTACCGCCATGAGGAATTCGGCTCCGGCGCTCTGACGATTCGCGAATGGCCGGCCACCGTCACGGCGCTTCTGTATCCCCTGCCGATGGTTTACGGCGGCGTCGGCGGCGGCTGGTACAACGCGACGTTCGACTACAACGACACCTACAACGCCGCCGGCATCGACGATAACAGCGACAGCGAGTTCGGGTGGCATCTGGCGGCCGGAGTGGAATTGCCGGCCTCGCCGAGCATGCGCATTTACGGCGACGTGCGTTACGTTTTCCTGGAGCGCAAGTTCAAGGAGTTGCCGGATGCCGTGCTCGACGGCGCCAAGTCGGATTTCTATTCGATCAATGTTGGCTTGTTATTTCGGTTGTAACGTTTTCCCCTCTGGTCTAAGCGTCCGTTAACAGACTCCCCCGCTTAGACCCCACTCCCGGGGCTTCGGCACGCTTGGTTTCCTGTCATCAGGAATGTGTCGGAGCCCTGTTTTTATTGTCACGACAGCGTTGCGACATCCGTCGGGGCGACGCTCGTGGTCGCCCGGGGCGGAAGATGGTGCCTTCAGTGGCGTAGGTCAATTCCGTTGGGAGATGACGCAAAATGCCTGATGATGCGGGGGGAATGCAAGTCGCATGACTCTGGAGTAGTCGAGAAGGGATTTGACGGCGATGACTGCATTGATGAAAATCGCCCTGTAAGTCCAGATTGCAGTGGCGCGTGAAGCAGTCGTGCTATAGCTTGTCCCCATCGGAGGAAATCTCTATGCCGCACAAAGCGAATTGGTGGGAAACGTTCTTCGTTGACTTCCGCCCGGTGTTTGGGCATTACAGCCGCAAGGAAATCAACGCGGAAATCCGGTATGTCAGCCGCAAGCTGGGATTGAAGCCGGGGATGAGTCTGCTCGACTGCCCCTGCGGTTATGGCCGAATGTCGCTACCTCTGGCTAAGCGTGGTATCAAGGTGACTGGGGTCGATATCACGCCGTCCTATCTGGAAGAATTTGAGCGCAATGCCAGCCGCGCCGGTGTGGCGGTGCGATTGTTTCACCAGGACATGCGCCGCATCAGCTTCCGCAACGAGTTCGATGCCGCCGCCAATCTGTACACCTCGTTTGGCTACTTCGAGGAGGAAGCGCAGAATCTGCTGGCGCTGAAGAAAGTCTATCAGGCATTGCGCCCGGGAGGGCGATTCCTGCTGTCGCTGATCAACCGCGACTGGATCCTGATCAATTTCACATCGCGCGACTGGTTCGAGTTGAAGGGGGTACGGCTGCTGCAATGGCGCTCCTTCGACCACGCACACTCGATCATGAACGACAACTGGCAGTTCGAGAAAGACGGTGCGGTCAAAGTGCACAAGACCAAGCTACGGCTCTATTCATATCACGAACTGCGCGCGATGTTTGAGCAGGTGGGATTCGTGGAGATCGAGGGCTTCGGGTCGCATCAGGACACGCCGACCGGCCGCAACAATCGGATGATCTACGTGCTGGGGCGGAAACCGTAACGAGAGTCCGTCGACGCGCCAGCTGTTTTCGGTTGTGACTACTTCCGGTGCACTACCGTCGAACCGGCCTGGGCGGTCGGGAAGATAATCACCTCGGCGATCTGAACGTGCGGCGGACGCGAGGCCACCCACACCACCGCGTCGGCGACATCCTCGCCGGTCAGCGGCTGCATCCCCTGATAGACCTTGTGGGCGCGTTCGGAGTCACCGTAAAAGCGCACGAGCGAGAACTCGGTCTCGACCAGGCCGGGATCGACCGTCGAGACGCGAATCGGCGTGTCGACCAGTTCCATCCGCAGGCTCTTGGTGATGGCATCGACGGCGAATTTGGAGGCGCAATAGACGCTGCCGCCGCCATAAGCCTCGTGGCCGGCGATCGAGCCGATGTTGATGATGTGCCCGCGCTGGCGCTGGAGCATCCCCGGCAGCACGGCGCGGGTGACATAGAGCAGCCCCTTGACGTTGGTATCGATCATCTCGTTCCACGCCTCGGGGTCGGCCTCGTGCAGTTTTACCAGTTGCCGCGACAGCCCGGCGTTGTTGACAAGCAGGTCGATCGCCTGCCAGCGTTCCGGCAGAGACAGGATCGCCCGTTCGACGGCGGCGAGGTCGCGGACGTCGAGTTTGAAGCAATGGGTTTCAGTCTTGAGGGTCCGGGCGAGCGCTTCGATGCGGTCGAGGCGGCGCGCGCAGAGGAGCAGATCATATCCGGCCTCGGCCAATTTGCGCGCGGTGGCCTGCCCGATCCCGGATGACGCCCCCGTCACGAACGCGATTTTTCGAATGGTCATAGTCGTACCTTTGGGTTGAAAACAGTCATCAAGGCGAAGTTAGGGAATCGGCGGGGAGAGATCAAGAGGTGCGCGTGGGGGGATTTCCTCCACCCGTGGCAATGACCACGAAGTGTCCCACCCTTCACTGCGCTGCGGGTGGGCTTCCGATGGGAGCAGAGGAGCATTTAGCTGGCTACCTTATGAGTGTCGCGACGGCAATTTCGATGAAGTTGACTTATTCTGTATCCAAATGTTGGCTGAGTTAGGACCCAGCGCGGAAGCGGGCGGGTCATGAAACTTGACATCTCGAGCAAAAGGAAACTGTTGACATGATGCTCAGAAAACTCCAGGTTACGAAGGTGGGTAGTGGGGCATTCCACTATCGGCAGGCTGATTTAGTATCGGCTTCGCATCAGGCGCTCAAAGGCGGAATCTCTGTGCGTTGCCAATCCGTTAGGAATGACTCAGAGAGCATATTGTGCCCTCCGAAAGGACCATCGACGGAACGCCCGCAATTCGCCGCCTTGGCGACGAGGAGTATCTGTACCTAGAAGGAGAATCGCGAGTACTACGCCGCCGATTTTCAGCAAACTTCGGGAGGGTTGACATGGGAACTATACGTACAGAGGTACGAGATCAACACTTGAACTATCACCCAGAAGAAGAAGAGATTCTAAAAGCATTCTTGCCAAATTTCTTCGTTACGTGGGGTCGACGACGAAGAGCCTATAATACCGAGCTCTCGGTGTACTTCCTGAATCCGGAACCGTTCCTGTCAGAGACTTTTGGATTTGACCAAGAAATCATGCTAGTCTATTCAAGATACAAGACACTTGAAGCACGATCAGTACAGGCGGCAGAAGCTGTATTGGCGGACGACCCTGCAAGGGGCAGAGTTGAGAAGTTAACATACTTCTTCGTATCAGAGGCACCCGATGTTGAGGGTTGGTTCCATGCCTACAATTCAATGCATCAGGAGTCTAAGCTCATCATACCACTTTCCGCTGATGACGTCAGGGCAAACGCATCAGATCCTTGGTTCGTCCGAAATAAAACAAGTAACTTGTTGTATGGGCGCGACCTCTTCGATTATCGACTCCCTCTCGAGCGCGACACGTACTTCTTCGGTCGATCCGAGCTAGCCGTGAACCTGTTTGACTCGATCAAGAGATCTGAGAACCGAGGTATTTTTGGGCTCAGAAAGACCGGGAAGACTTCGTTGTTGTTCAAGTTAGAACGCATGCTGAAGGAGGCTGGAATCGCTGAGGTGCAGTATTTTGACTGTAAGCTCCCTTCCATTCGCAAACTTCGATGGCACGAGCTATTGTGGAAGATTTGCGAGGAATTGGCGAAGAAGTTCAGTTTGCAGCGACCGTCAGTGTGCAGCGAAGTGAATGCCCCCACCGAGTTCATGCGGCTCGCATCGGAGATCACTAAGCCCGTCCTTCTGGTATTCGATGAAATTGAGTACATCTCTCCTATCGCGATTGACGATAAGCACTGGCACAGAGATTTCATTGCCTTCTGGCAGACATTTTGGGCGTGTCAGAGCAGACATAGGACAATTTCTGCTATGATTGCAGGGGTGAATCCCAAAGTGGTGGAAATGGATACTATAGAAGGCGTGCAAAATCCACTCTTCGGAATCGTCTCTTACCAGTTTCTCACCGGCCTGAATCTGGAAGAGACAAAGAATATGATACGCACGCTGGGCAAGCGAATGGGAATGAAGTTTGACGCGGCAGCTCTCGAGTACATCCATCTCAGGTATGGCGGGCACCCATTGCTGACTAGAATGGCGTGCAGTGCGACGAACTCCATGATCGCCCTGCGGAAAGAAGCAAGACCCGTGGCGCTCTCTCGGACTCGTCTTGAAAGCGAGGAACAGCAGCGAGATGCCGAGCTAACCTTCTACTGCCGCCATGTAGTGTCGGAACTAAGACAATTCTATCACGACGAGTATGAGATGCTTGAACTCCTTGCTTCAGGACAAGTCCACGACTTTGTCGAACTCGCGGCATATCCAGAATACACCAAGCATCTTGAGCAATATGGCTTGCTTGCAAAGAACAAGTTCAATCGACCCGAAATCGCAATACCTGTGATCTCACGCTACGTTGGGCTCGAGCTTGCAAGAAAAGAAGGCAGGCGGAGTCTGCTGCGAGTAGCGCCGGAGCCAGAACGAGATGCTTGGATTGAGAAACGAAAGAAGTCTGTACTTAATGATATCAGAATGCTCGAGAGTGCGATCAACAGGGCACGTTCGCCACTCCTTTTTGGCGCAAATTCCTTTCCGAATGCGCACCAATTCGCCTCGTTGACAGTGGTGCGGTCTGAAGCTGACTTTAAGCAATTTGTGGATGTCTGCAACAAGTGTTTCGTGGAATCGATAGAGAATTATGGCAAGTCCATTGGCAAGGACCACTACTATTGGCAGGACGTGAAGACGCGCTACCCGGGACTTTGGGATGCACTCCAAAGAATCAAGATATATAGGAACGAGCATCTACACCTAATACTGAACGAGAAGGCGACTGATGAACTGATTGCGTTTCTGAAACGGGACCTTGAAGGGAGATCTCCAAGTGCTGTTCCAGATGTTCACTTCGTATTGCAGCAGTGCACTCTCGACGGACTACTGGCTGGTATCCAAATTGAAATCGGTAACCTGACATAGGAATCGAAATGGGCCAAGTACGCCTCGCCATCGAGGCCAAGTGACTTAAGTTTGTGATGGAGGTATCTGCGGTCGAGACCGATGAGGTCGGCAGTTTTGGTCAAATTGCCGCCTCAGACTCTGAGGACTTTGCCGATGTGCTCTTCCTCGAAATGGGCGACAGCATCTTTCAGCGATAGCGGTCGTAGATCGGATCCCGTCTGAAGATGACGTAACGTGTCCGATGATGCCGGGGAGAGTCAGTTGAAAGATTCGTGGTGGATTGAAAAGGGATTTGACGGGGATGAAGATGTGGGCACTCGGCGTCAAGACCCTCATGCTCGAATGGAATGAGTACCTTTGGCAAGATGCACCGCGTTGCCGCATTCCGGTGGATCATGGTTTCGGGTTTTGACCTACGCGACTGATCCACCGAGGGGGTTCCAGGTCACGTCCTGCAGATGGAGAATCGTGATTCGCGGGCGGGGGCAAGCCCCGCCCAACGGATCGTATATCCATCAATGTCGAGCGGGATAATCGGCTTAATAATCCTGATTGCGGTTAGGAATTGAGACGATTACAGGGCGGTTGAATTTTGTAATCTGTTGGAAATAATTCGATTATGAGTAATAGTGTCTGATGCGCCCAAGGCTCATGTGAGTAAGTGCTAATTCACGACGATGGGCGTCTTGTTATTTTTTTCACAAATGATGACACTTATATGACAATAGAAGTCGAGTTTCTTTTAACTTCACAACAACCAAAGACGATAGTCTTAGGTGTGTATAAGGACGATATGGAATTCGGTATCATCGGCACCTCAATCTGGCAACAAAATCTCAAGCTGCTGGAGCGCCTGACTGTCGACCGCGACAGCCGCACCGAAACGCTGCGCCAGTTGAAAGACTATCTTTCGCTCGATGAACTGATCTACCTGTCCACGTGCAATCGCGTGGAGTTCGTCTATATTTCTTCGGGGCGATACTCGGGATCGAAACTTCTGCATCGACTGATCGACTTTTTCTTCCGTGATCAACAAGGGTTTGGGTTCTTCCCGAACGACTTCTATCACTACACGGGACGTGAGGCGGTTGCGCACTTATTCCGCACAACCGCCTCTCTCGAATCGCTGGTGGTTGGCGAGACGCAGATTGCGGGGCAATACAAGGAAGCCTACATGGAGGCGCTCGCGACCGGACTGGCGGGGAATGCGCTGAAGGATATTTCCGAGGAAGCGCTGCTGGTGGCCAAAAAGGTCAAGCGCGAGACGTCGGTGGGTTCCGGGTCGGTGTCGATGGCGTCGCTGGCGGCGGACGAATTGGCGAAGGGTTGCGGTGCGGATTCGACAATCGCCTTAATCGGCGCGGGCACGATGACAGTCAAGCTGGCGCGCTATATCCTTGATCACAAGCTCGGTTCATTGTTATTCGTTAATCGCACCCGGGAACGGGCCGAGAGTCTGGCGGAGCAGTTCGGCGGCCGCGCCGTCTCCCTCGACGACTTCATCGCCGAACCTCCGCGGATAAATGCCATCGTTTCGGCCACGGCCGCACCGGGTGCGTTGTTTGACGCCCGATTCCTCGACGCTCTACCGCCGTCCGATGCACCAGTGATTTGCATCGACCTGGCGATCCCAAAGGACTTCGGTGCATGCTTCAACGACAGCCCCAAGGTCAAGCTGATTGATATCGCGTATCTGCGGTCGGCCTGCACGGTCAATCTGCGGCAGAAATTTATTGAGACCGGCAAGGCCAACGAAATCGTCCGTGCCGCAGTAAATGACTATATGTCCGATCGCATCGAGGTTTCCCTCAAACCGATCTTCACCGACAGCTTCCAGGAGTCGATGCAACTGGCGAAGCGCGCGCTCGACGACTTGTTTGCCAAGAAAGTGACGGCGATTTCGGATGAAGACAAGGACGCGATCTACCGGCTGGTCACCAAACTGATTGCCAACTCCGCCTATCAACCGGCCAAGGTGCTCTCCGATAAACTGGCCAATCTCTCCGGCGACATCGACCTGACGGAACTGCGGCGGCGTAAGACCGCAATATGACCGAGAAGCTGATTATTGGCTCCCGCGGCTCCGATCTTGCCCTGTATCAGGCAAATTTCATCAAGGATATCTTGATTCGTGAACATGGCTGTGCGGTCGAGATCAATATCATCCACACGGCCGGCGACAAGATCGACAATATTTCGTTCGACAAGATGGAAGGGAAGGGCTTCTTTACCAAGGAGTTAGAGGAGGCCCTGCTGCGGCGCGAGATCGATCTGGCCGTGCATTCCCTGAAAGACCTGATGACCACCCAGCCGGAGGGGCTCAAATTGGGCGCTGCCGGTTACCGGGCCGACCGTGCCGAGATGCTTCTGCTCCGCAAGGAATCGCGGGTCGGGACGGGGGTGTTGCCGGTGCGGGACGGTGGGGTGATTGGGACAAGTTCGGCGCGGCGCAAATGTCAGGTTGCCTTCCATCACCCAAAACTGCAAATTACTGATCTGCGCGGAAACGTGCCTACGCGTGTGCGCAAGCTGCGCGAGGGTCAGTACGACGCGATCCTGCTGGCCTGTGCCGGAGTGAAGCGTCTGCAGTTGGACTTATCGGATTTGGAGGTTGTCGAGCTGGATCCGCAAGTATTTCTGCCGGCGCCGGCGCAGGGCATTCTCGGGATACAAGTTCGCGATCACGATCCGCGCGTGGAGAAGGTAGTATCGAAACTTGGATCCAGTGACGAGATGCTTCAGGCAGAGCTTGAGCGCGGACTTTTGAAGATGTTCGATTCCGGTTGTTCGCTGCCGCTTGGGGTGTGGTCTGACAGGAGAAACGGGGAATATCACTTGAAGGCAGTATTAGGGCAACATCGGGAGGGCCGCTGGCAGGGGCTGAAGCGTGCCGAGGTGCGCGGGCAGGAAATCCGCGCGCTGATCGACCGGGCGTACACGATCCTGACGCAGGAGTCGCCATGCGCGTAATCGTCACCCGGCCGGCAAAACAATTGACCGAATTGACCCAGCGGGCGGCGGAACGCAACATCGAAATTGTGCCGTTGCCGCTGATGGAGATCGTGCCGTTGCCGTTCGAGTGGCCGCGCGGTCTCGATATCAAGGACATCGACTGGGTATTCTTCACCAGCGCGCAGGGAGTGGCCTCGTTCTTCCTGCGGCTTTCCGAG
>JADYYF010000021.1 GCA_020853795.1 Candidatus Zixiibacteriota bacterium | reverse complement strand
CTTGCATGAATGTTCTCCTCAGGGTCTTAAGGGTTTACAGCGAACACCGAGGTGCAGAGACGTTCCGGAGAAAGTCAAGGCGCACCGATTGTCGGCCGATGAGATTGGCTGCACAATGCACGGATCACCCGTGCGCCGCGCATTGGTTACCACTTATACGGCTCTTGTTGACAATTGACAAGAACTAAGGATTGCAATCGTGACATAATCGGACTGATCTAATCCAATTGTAGATAGGCGGTTGTGTGGCGACCGCCGATTATCAGCGACACGGCGGCCGGTCATGATGTGCCGTATTGCAAAAGAAGTGTAAGCACTTACGCAACTAACCGACCACGGGCACAGTATAATCCCTCAAAGCGAGTGTTCGACTTTTGTGAGGGAGAGCATATCATGATTCGATTTTGTTGTCTGGCCGCGATTATCCTGCTAAGCGCGCGGCTGCCGGCCGCCGGCCTTGAGGCTTCCGGCAGCGACAGTTTGCAGGTGGTCCTGTACGAGGAGGGTGTCGAGAACGCCTACCCGCGTTTCTCGCAGGACGGAGCGAGAATACTGTACCAGTCGAACCGCAGCGGCAAGTGGCAACTCTATGTCATCAACCGCGACGGCTCCGGCAATCAGCGGATCACCAACGACGAGTTTAACAACTACATGGCGGACTGGTCGCCCGACAACAAGCGTATCGCTTTTGTGTCGGACCGCAGCGGCAACGAGGACATTTACGTGATGAATGCCGACGGCAGCGGCATCACGAATCTCAGCAAGCATCCAGCGCGGGATCTTCATCCGTACTGGACGCCGGATGGCATGGGCATGTTCTTTAACACCAGCCGCGACGATCCGGAAGGGCTGTCGATCTACCAGATGACGGCGGACGGTGGAAATCCGCAGCGCGTATCGGTAACACGGGATATCGAGACCTGCGCCCGCTTGTCGCAGGACGGCAGCAAGATCGTCTATCTACGGGCGGTTGGCGGGATCAACGACGACATCGTCGTGCTTGATGTCGCCGGCAAGAAACTCGTGAACCTCACGGAATCAAATGCCGCCGAAGGTTGGCCCTGCTGGACAGCGGACGGCCGGCGAGTTATTTTCTCATCAACGCGCCCGGGGACATTTGCGCTCTACGCAGTGGCCCGTGACGGCGGCCCGGCGGTTCAATTGACTCACCCGAAAGCCCCGTGGTACGACGCCCGGGCGCATGTCAATCCGAAGGGCGGGGAAGTTGTGTTCAACCGCCAGCGCCCCGGAACGATCGCGATCGTCATCGCCAAACTTCCCAACGGCTGACCGCCAGCACTCAAAAAAAGAGCGGCGGCGACGGTGAGCGAATGGCGGCGCTGTCGTCTTGCGGGAGGTGCGAGAAAGCTATTTTTTGCCCTTGCCGCTCACTTGTTGGAGGACGTGCGTCAATTCGTGGGCGAGCAGTTGGGCCGACTGGTTGGCCTCGGTGGCATTGGTGGTACTGCTCAAGTAGATGTCATTTCCCGTGGCAAAGGCCTGAGCGTTCAGAATATTTTTGGCGGCGGACGGGTCGGAATCGGTAAATACCTTTACCGACCGAAAGTCGATGCCGAGTGACTGTGCATCGATTCTGGCGCCTTGCCGGGCTTTGAACAGCAGTTCGCGGCCCTCATCGGTCTTGGACAATTCCTGAATCATCCGTTCCGCCTGGGCCGAGCCGATCGGTCCTGCGGTCGTCAGTCGCGCGATTTCCTGGGCGAAGAGGCGGACATCGCTCGGCTTTTTGGGATCATACTTTCTGATCATATTATGAAACTCCTCTGGATTTGCTTCGCTATTACCTATACGATAAGACCGGCCGCACTGGCGCGCAACAAAAATTGACAGCGATAGTCAATGTATCGGCAGCGGCCGGGCCGAGCCAAATCCCGGCTTGCGCAATGGTCTTGCATAATTCAAATTGCCGCCCGAGCGGTGAGCCGGTGGCCACCGAACGGGGCAGCGAATATCGGATTAACGGTGAAAGGAGTCTGGAGAGATGAAGTCAATACTCGTTCTTTTTGTGGCCGCGCTGATGGTGGTTGGATGTTCCTCCAGCAAGCAGGTCACACGCCTCGACGCCGGGACGACCACCGATCTGTCGGGCAACTGGAACGACACGGATGCGCGCCTCGTCGCAGAGGAGATGATCAGCGACTGCCTGACCAAGCCGTGGTCGAATGAGTTCGCCGCCGCCAACGGGCGCAAGCCGGTGGTTACGGTGGGCCGCATCCGGAACAATTCGTCCGAGCATATCGACACCGAGACGTTCACGAAGGACTTTGAGCGCGAGCTGATCAATTCCGGCAAGGTCAACTTTGTGGCTTCGCCCGAGCAGCGCATGGATGTTCGCTCGGAACGGCAAGATCAGATCGATTGGGCCTCGGCGGAGACACGCAAGCGTTTGCGCGAGGAGATTGGCGCTGATTTTATCCTGCTCGGATCGGTCAAGTCGATCTCGGATCAGGAGGGCGGCAAGCAGGTCATGTTCTACCAGACGGATCTGGAGTTGGTGAATGTTGAGAGCAATCTGAAGGTTTGGATCGGCACCAACAAGATCAAGAAGGGAATTTCGCAGGGCAAGACGAAGTGGTAGTATTCGCACTGCGGCAACCCGGGGTGGGGTACAGCCTGGCGGTCGCCTTGCTGGGTTTGCTCTGCTCGGCCTGTGCCTCGCTGTCAACCCAGACAAAATACTATGAACAGATCCAACGGGACTGGCGCGGGGGCAATACGGCAGCCGCAATCACGGCGCTGGAACGCGCGCGCCAGGAAGGCAAATTTGCCGATAAGGATCGGTTCCTGTACTACTTCGATTCCGGGCTGGCGTACCATTTCGCCGACAGCTTCTCGGTCAGCAACCGGCGCCTTGACCAGGCGGAACAAGCAGCGGATGAGCTCTTTACAAAGAGCATCTCTCGCGCGGCCGCTTCGTTGGTCCTAAACGACAACGTGCTCGACTACGCGGGCGAAGACTACGAAGTGCTGTACGCCAATTTGTTCAAGGCGCTCAATTACTTGGCGCTGGATGACTTCGAGGGAGCGTTTGTCGAGATCCGCCGCGCGAATCTCACGTTGCAGCAGCTTGAGCAGAAGTACTTCGAAGCGGCCAAGACTTTCCGTGCCGCGCAAGCGAGCGATTCACTGCGTCCGGTGCTTGACTACGAAGTCCAGCCGTCGCGGTTTGCGAACAGCGCCTTCGCGCGTTACTTGAGCATGCACATGTATGCTGCTGCGGGACAATGGGATGACGCACGTATTGACCACGATCTATTGAACGAGGCCTTTGCGACGCAGCCGGAAATTTACGATTTCCCGATGCCGGCGGTTGATTATCAATCGACGGGTTTTGGCCAGTTGAGCGTCGTGGCGATGGTCGGTTCGGCACCGGAAAAGAGGGATCTCAAATTGCGGCTCCGCACCGACAAGCAGCTTGACCTGGTTCAGATTCTCTATGACGGTGCCGACGACAATGAGCCGGTTTATGGTCAGTTTCCGGCGCCGATCGCGGAAGACTACTATTTCAAGTTCGCGATTCCGGTCATGACTCCGGGAGCGACAACGGTGCGGCGAATCCGAGTTGTGGTTGATGGTGAGCCGATCGGTGAGCTGCAATTGCTTGAGGATATCAGCAAGGTCGCGACCGAGACGTTTGAGGCCAAGAAGACTCTGATCTACCTGCGCACCGTTGCCCGGGCTTTGGTCAAGGGGCTGGCCGCGCACGAATTGAAGGCGAAGATGGACAAGGATGATGTCGGCAGTTGGCTGCTGAAGTTTGCCGTCGACGCCGGCACGGATGTACTCGAAAATGCCGACTTGCGCTGCAGCCGGCTGTTGCCGGCGAAGATCTACGTCGGGGACTTCACCATGCCGCCCGATCATTATGACGTGCGCGCCGAATTCCTTGACGATGTCGGTGCGGTCGTTGCCGTCATTTCTCGTCCCGGTTTTGAGGTTGTTGCCAATCATTTCAATCTGGCCAGCTTGTTCTGTCCGCTTTAGCGGGACGATTGGCTGCGGCTGAAGTAGAACATTGCGAGTTGAGGGAATTGCTGATGAAGACTCTGAACCTGGTTTCGTGGAACGTAAACGGTCTGCGAGCGGTTGCCAAAAAGGGATTTCTGGACTGGTTTCGCAGCGAGGATGCAGATATCGTTTGCCTGCAAGAAACCAAGGCCGCGCCAGAGCAGTTGCCGGAAGAGCTAATAGCCATTCCCGGCTATCAGGCCTTCTTTTCAGCTTCGAAAGTGAAGAAAGGCTACAGCGGCGTAGTGACGTACACCAAAGTCGCGCCCAAGTCGGTTGGTTTCGGCATGGGAGAACCGCGGTTCGATGATGAAGGCCGGATCGTTGTCGCCGAGTATGAGGACTTCCTGCTCTACAACGTCTATTTCCCGAACGGGAAGGCTTCGAAGGAGCGGTTGGCGTACAAACTCGAGTTTTACGAGGCGTTTCAGACGCATGTCAAGAAAGTCGCCAAGAGGGGCAAACAGGTGGTTGTGTGCGGTGACGTCAATACGGCGCACCAGGAAATCGATTTGGCGCGTCCACGGGAGAACCAGAAGATATCCGGGTTCTTGCCGGAGGAACGAGCCTGGCTCGACCGATTTGTTGGCGACGGTTTTGTCGATACTTTTCGCATCTTCAATCAAGATCCCGGCCATTACACCTGGTGGGATATGATGAGTCGGGCGCGAGAACGCAATGTCGGTTGGCGCATTGACTACTTTTTCGTGCATGAGCGAATGCGCGAGCGCGTCCGGGGGGCAAGTATCAAGCCCGATGTCCCGGGTTCCGACCACTGTCCGGTCGGCATTGAATTGCTGTCAGCGCTTTAGGGATTGCGCAGCAAAGCAGGAATGCTTGCTGCCGACCCGTCGATCCGCTTATACTTCCCCGAATGGAAATGTACCTGGCGCTGCTGGTGACTTCGTTTGTGGCTGCGACGATTGTTCCGTTGTCGTCCGAAGTCATATTTGTCATCGCCATTCACTTTGGTTATTCGCCGTGGCTGTGCATCGCGCTGGCCGGCCTGGGAAATTGTGCCGGCACGGCGCTGAATTACGTGGGAGGCCGTTACGGCGGTACCTATCTGGTGGAGCGGTGGCTCAAGTTCGACCAGCAGCGGCTTGAGACTTACGCGCGCAAGCACAAGCGCTACGGAGTGATCTTTCTGCTGGCGTCGTGGCTGCCGATCGTGGGGGATCCGATCACGATTTATGCCGGCCTGGTGCGCTGGCCGTTTGCGCAGTTTGCGGGAATCGTCTTCTCGACGCGAGTTCTGCGCTATGTATTGGTCTACTGGTTGATTTCCGCCGCGCATCTTGGCCAGCATTAACTGCCCACAGAAAAAAACCGCAACCTCGCCGGTCGCTGATCCGTATTCAAAGCCAACTGTTAGACAATTGCGGGAGCCGTTCATGAAGATTCACAAGATTGTATTGTTGGTAACTCTGGCGGGCCTGTTTGCGACTGCCGGTGCATTTGGCAAGAATCGGAGTCATAACACCGGCCGCCACGACTCCGGGATCCGCGGTAGCGGTAAGATGACGACGGAGTCGCGGACCGTGAATACGTTTAATCGCGTCGAGTCCAACCTGGCGGTAGAGATGACGATTGTGGTGGGCAAGCCGCAGTCGGTCGAGCTTACCTTCGATGACAATTTGATCGACTTCATCCGCACTGATATCGACGGCAAGACTCTGGTCATCGAGAGCGACGAGTCGTTTTCGTCGGAGTCTGAGTTGGTTATTAAGATTACCGTGCCCAGCCTGGAACTGATTCGTTCGCAGGGATCGGGAGATATCGATATCGCCAACGTTGATTCCAAACGCTTCCGAGTCGACCTGAGCGGATCGGGGACGATTCGCGTCGATGGGAAGTCGGACATGGTCGACATCGAGATCAATGGGTCGGGCGAGGTCAATACGGCCGACTTGACCTCCGGCGACGTGACGGTGACTATCAACGGCAGCGGTGAGGCGATGGTCCTCGCCAACGGCGAGCTTGAAGCCGAGATCAACGGCAGTGGGAACATTACTTACTCCGGCAAGCCGGAGGCTGTTCACAGCAGCGTCAACGGCAGCGGACGTATCAAGAAAGCAAGCAAATAGGAAACCGATTTCAGTCTTCCTCTAACAGGAGAAGCCGTAGTGCTCTGCATTACGGCTTCTCTTGATTTATGCCGGCACGAGAGCGGGAATCATTGAGAGTTCCCAGTGGGCGTTGTCAAGATCAGGGGGCGGCGTCCTATTTGTGACAGCCGACTGAGTGCGTTTTCCCTGCGAACATTTGAGCAAAAGCAGAGCTATACGCTCCGGCATACTCGTTCACCGAAAGCCAGATAAGCGCAACAAGTCTTTTGCGCACTGCCCGTAACCTTGGCAAGTACTACTTGCATCATGAAAGGACGGTCGATTCACATGACAGAACAGGCGATTTAGACGGAGCTATGCAGGGCTTCGGTGCGGCGATTTGCCGTGCGGCCAGCATGACGGGGAGGCGATTTTTGCAGCGTCGTCTGGAGTCGTGCCGAGAGGCGATATTCCGGGAGGGGGAACGTGGCCGGTTTCGGCGTCCATCACAGAAATGTAAATTCTGCACTCCGATTGAAATTTTAGTAGACAGGTCTGAAGCCCGCACGGAGATTGGGCGTATAAATTTTGAATGCTTGGTACAGCCGTCGCCAGTTGCGAAACTGGGTTGCACAGGCTGTCGAGGCCGGACGTTTACAGAGTCAAAATTCTCGATTGGGGACTACATGGAGGTTGCCGGGATGCGAAATATTCTGATTTTGAGCCACGATGACACGTTTCGCGTCGAGTGCGAGGAGGCACTTAAGCAAGAGGGGTACAGTCCGCATTCAGTCAGCACGGAGAAAGGGATGTTCGACTTTCTCAAGAGGAATCGCGCGGTGGATTTGGTGATTCTCAATCCGCAGCAGCAAGGTGAGGAATGTCATCGCGTGCTGGACAAGCTGATCCAGCAGAAGCCGCGCGTGTCAGTATTGCTGTCGTGCGACTACTACAACTACTGGAACGATTTTTATACCTGGCTGGCCGACGCGTGTCTGCTGACACCGTCAAACAAGGCCGGGTTGAAAGAAACGGTCAGGCAACTGATCGGCGCCAAACGCAGTGTCGCCGGCGACTCTGAGGAACTCGCCGTCGGCATGCCATAAGGACCCAAACCTCCAACGATCCGGGCCGCCGGTGCATAGCACCGGCGGCCTGTTTGTTTCGTCCCGGGGCACGCCAGCGAAAGCGCGGTCGATATCAAGGGGCGCGACTGCAGCGAGCGAAGGTGAAGAGCATCGCGCGTCGACAAAACTCTCCGGGACGGCGGGACGGGGGGCTTCGCACGATCGCTTGCGCGCCAGAAATTTTGGTGAGCGAGGCTCGAAAGACTAAAGCCCGCTGAAGTCCTTCACGATAAGTAAAATGGAAATCGCGCTCTTCGTTAGGCTGTCTGAGCGCGACCGCTTGAAACCTACTCTGGTAAGGAGAGCAGCGGACATGGCCACGAAAGCCAAGAAGCCTGCGAAGAAGACCGCGAAGAAGCCGGCCAAGAAAGCCAAAAAGTAGCTTCGCGATTAGATCGCAAAATCAACGGGCGGGTCGTATTGGCGACTCGCCCGTTTGGTTTGTGCAGTTTAGGGCCGGCCGGTTACGGGCAACTGGGGGCAGGTCCGCTGGCGAAGATGTAGTTGATCAGGAAGACGGCATCGGAGATCGAGACTGCGCCGCTGCAGTCGGCGTCGCCAGCCGCCATCGGGTTCGGAGCGGGTCCGCCGGCAAAGATGTAGTTGATCAGGTAGACGGCATCCGAGATGGACACGCCGCCGCTGCCGTCGGCATCCCCCGGCAGACCTTGCTGGGGAATAATTGTGATGGCGAAACTGCTGGTATCACTGGCCGGCGGAATGGAAGCATCCTGGCACATGATGCTGAAATAAAAGGTCGCGGCGTAAGTCGGCGTGCCGCTGATTTCGCCGACGGTGCCGCCGGTGAAATTGAGACCGAAGGGAAGATCGCCGCCGAGGAAGGTCCAGGAGTACGGCGGGGTACCGGCGACCGCTTCGAGACTCTGTGCATAAGGCGAATTGATTTCACCATCGGGCAGATCGACGGTCAGGATCGTCATCTGCAGCGGCACAGTCGTGACCTGGCGCAGTATCCACTCGTCGGCGTCGAAAATGACGTTCGTGACTGAGTCGGCAAAGTGCAGGGTGTAGAGTTCCACCGGGCCTTCGTTCCAGATCGTCGTGTCGACATTACCGCCGGTCGTGACAAAGCGGGTACGAATCGGCATCTTGAAGTAGGTGCCGCCGCTTTGTGTCTGGCGGATCAAGTAGGCCAGACGATAGCCGCCCGGCTCCGGCTCACAGCGGTAAGCGATTTGATAATTGGGGCTGCCGTCGCCGTAGATCCACTGATCGACGAACCACGACATGTCGTGACCGACGGCCGTCGAAATAACGTTGGTGAAGTCGGAAGTGGTGGCGGCACCGTACTTGAACGGCGAGTTGTACCAAGCCGGCATCGCGACGTTGAAGAACACGCTATCGCCGAGTACGCCTCGCAACATGTGCACGACCCAGGAGCCTTTGTCGTAAACGAGGTTGTTGTCGAAGATGTCGTCGGTGAGAGTGTTCTCGACGTAGATCGTGCCGCCGCCGAGATACTTCTGGGACTGCAGCCAGCTCTTGTAGGTATTGAAGCCGTACTGCTGTTCGAAGAAGATCGGCTCCGAGTAGGAGGCAAAACCCTCGTTCAGCCAGACGTGGTTGAAGGTCTTGCAGGTAATCATGTCGCCGAACCACTGGTGGCCGGTCTCGTGGGCAATAACCCAATCATCGTAAAAAGTCGGGTTATAGAACGAACAGGTTTGATGTTCCATTGCACCGCCCCAGCCGTAGTGGGCATTGCCCGCTTTCTCCGTCGCGAACGGGTAAGTGCCGAAGCGGTTCGAGAGGGCGTTGAGCACGGGGATCATCCAGGTCTCAAACGATTGCTTGGCTTGCGGGATATTCGGCACCGTGTAGGAATAGACCGGCATCGAGTAAGGCCCGTAGTTCCAGGTTTGCGTCGAGGTCGTGAAATTGGCGCAAGTGATCGCGACGAGGTAGGTCGCAACCGGATAGTTATGGTTGAAGTGAATCCGCTTGCGGCCGGTGCCGGATGACACATCGCTAACGATGGCGCCGGCGGACATCACTTTGTAGGTGCTGGGATAATCCACGTAGATATCGACCGAATCGGGTTTGTCTTCGGGGTGATCCTTGCACGGCCACCAGTTGCGTGATCCGAACGGCTCGCAATTGGTCCAGCACATGGTGTTGCCATACACGGAGGCAAACTCCATGCCCTGTTCGCCGACGAAACGCGGGGTGCCGTGGTAGTAAACCGTCATGGAGAACTGGGCGTTGCGCGCGATCGGCGCGGGGGTGGTGATGGAGAGCAGATCGACCGCGTGGCTGTAGCCGGCGGCGGTAGCGCCGAAGCGAACGGAATCGACGGTAAGGTCGGTTGCCAGATTGAGATCGATGGCATTGAGGCCCTCGACCATGGCCTCGATCACATAGTCAACCTTCCCGACAATCGAGCCGTTCGAGAAGTTGAGGTAGACGTCGATGCCATAGTATTTCACGTTGTAGTCGGCTTCATTACCGTCCAGGTAAATCGCCTTCTGCAACTGTGCGAGTCGAATCGCTTCCTGCTTGCCTTGCGACTTGGCGGTGTAGAACTCGTGACGGCGCGCCTTGATCTCCGCGATGTCGTCGGCCGTCAGATTCTTGTAGTCATAAGCTTTTTGTTGAGCGAACGCGCAGGCGACCAGCGCCAGGGCGATCGCCGCTGCCATTAACAGGCGTTGCATGGATCCTCCGTCAGGGGTAGGCTAAACTGCGTCATCAGACACAGTACGTGTAGCGAGTGATATTTGACTAAGCGAGATAACAAAATAGTGACCTGTCCGTAATTCGTTCGGCAGAGTTCCACGCGGTGGTGAGGGGCTCCGGAGGATTTCGGCCGAAAGCTCGATCGAATTCGGGTGTTGTAAGTAAGCGAGCGGCCGATCGCCGCTCAGTCCTATCCCACTAATTAAGCCAATTCGCAAAATCTGTCAACTTAAAATGTGATGCCGCAACGGCTTTGAGGGATCGCCGGATTGCCGACGATGCCGGTTCGAGTTCGTCAAATCAGTGCATTGAATTTGGTGGCTTCAGGATTCAGCCCGATCAGCCGATAGCTGAACTACAGGCGGACTGCCGCGTAACCGTTTTTGGCAATTGAATTTAGACTATTCTGGTATCCTAAATGTTGTCGCGAATCGAAGATCAGATTGTGCTGTTCGAACGCAAGTTATTTGATCTCGAATCCAAGCTTGCCGATCAAGCCGCGCAGTTGGAAGATATCGCGAGAATGGGGCTGATGATCACTTCGCTGATCGATCTGGAGAGCGTACTCGCGGCCATGATGGAGATGGCGATACGGATGGTGTCGGGCGAGGTCGGCAGCATCATGCTGATCGAGAACGAGCGCCTGCAGACGCGGATCTCGTGGGGGGTTGACGATGCCGTGATCGCGGCAATTCGCATGGAGGACGGACGCAATATTGCCGATTGGGCGTTGGCGACCGGCGAGGCCACGATTCTACGCGAGCTGGGAGAGCCGGCATCGATGCACAATCGGATCGAGTCGGTGATTGCGGTGCCGGTGATTTCGAAAGAGAAAAAGATCGGCGTGCTGGTCATCGTGAACAAGGCGACGGGCGGTGAATTTGACGAGGAAGACCGGATGCGCCTGCAGTTATTGGTGCGATTTGCCGCCGTGGCAATCGAGAACGCCTCGCTGATCGAAGAGAAATTGCATGCCCAGAAATTGGAGCAGGAGTTGTTCCTGGCGCACACGGTGCAGCACGCTTTGCTGCCGGCGCCATCGGCGACGTTCAATCGAGCGATCATTGAGGCCGCCTACATCCCGGCCGGTCAGGTCGGCGGCGACTATTACGACATCATCAAGCTGACCGACGACGAATTTGTCGTCATTGTCGGGGATGTGACGAGCAAGGGGGTCCCGGCGGCGCTGTTAATGGCGGCGGTGCGATCGGCCTTCCGACTGGAAGCGGTGCGGGGCCGACCGGTGGATCAGTTGATCACCGGCCTAAACCAGTTCTTGTGCGAACAGGTCTTGCGGTCGGAGAACATGTTCATCTCGGTGGCGTATGCCCATTTCAATCTGGCGGCCGGGACATGCGCCTACGTCAATGCCGGTCATCTGCCGCCGGCGCATCTGCAGAAAGAAAGCGGCCAAGTGCGGGAGTGGCGCGTGGGCGGCACGGTGCTCGGGCAATTCGCCGACGTCACATTCAAGAGCGAGACCGTGGAACTTCATGCCGGGGATCGAATCCTGTTTTACACGGACGGGGTCAGCGAAAGCGAGAACCAGCGGGGAGATCTGTACGGTCGCCAGCGTGTGCTGCATTTCCTGCGCAACCAGAGCGACGCGCACCCGGTGCAGGTCACGCAGCGCCTGATGGAGGAACTGGGAGTTTTTCGCGCCGGGGCCAATCGCGCGTCGCTGGACGATACCACCATTCTGGCCGTGGAGATCCGATGAGCGGTCAGTTATCGTACGCGATTCATTCGCGCGAGGAGAACTTCAACCAGGTTTATCAGGTGATCGCGGAGGTGGTGGAGGCGCTCGGCCTGACGGGCGCCGAGAAGTACCGCTTCGCCGTGTGTGTTTCAGAAGCGTTCACTAATGCGTTCTACCACGGCAATCACGGTGATCCGGGCAAAACGATCCAGCTGCGCTTCCGCTGGGACGAGCGCGGCCTGGAATTCGCGATCGAGGACGAGGGCCAGGGGCGGCTGGAGGATGTCGATCTCCGGTTGGACTTGAAGGACGTAAATCCCGAAAAAACCGGCGGCCGCGGTGTGGCCATCATGCGCGGATATGCCGATAGAATTGCCGTAGAGGAAAAAGCCGGCGGCGGATTGCGCTTCACTCTTTCGTGGCGGTTGCGTCCCGAGGCGCAGTCGGTTGAAGGTAGCTGAATACTTACGGAGGTAGTCAATGGAAATTCGTGTGACCGAACATGTAGATTTTGTGACGTTGAGTCTGAAGGGGCGCCTGGACATTACCAGTTCGTCCACGCTCAAAGACGACGTCTTGCGGCATGTTCAGCAGGGCCGGCGCCAGCTCATTCTGAATCTCGGACAGGTGGATTTCATCAATAGTTCCGGCCTGGGGACGTTGGTGTCGATCTTGAAGGAAGTGCGATTGGCGAAGGGGCGGCTGGTGCTTTCGAATCTGGCCAGCTACGTGAAGGAGATTTTCGAGATCACGCAGTTATCGAACATCTTCGAGATTTTTGACTCGGAAGCCGAAGCGCAGGAAGTTTTCATGACTCCGGCCCGGGTGACCGGCTAACTTCGCAAAAGGGTATGTCGCATGGCACTGGAGGACGGCGTTCTTGATCGCGCAATCACCGGCTTAACCAGCGGCGATCCGACCGAACGCGAGCAGGCAATTGAGTTGTTGCGCGACTGCAGCGATGAAGACGCGGTAGCCGCGCTGGTTTCGGCCATCGAGGATTCCGACAAGGGGGTCCGCGAGCGCGTGGCCGAGGCCTTGATTTCCCGCCGCTCGCCGCACGCCCCACAATTCCTCTGTCAGTATCTGTCCAGTCCCGAGATTTCGCAGCGCAACCTCGCCTCCGAAGTGCTGGCCGCCTTTGGCGTCGCCGCGATCCCGGCGTTGCTCGATTGCATCGAGTCGGACGATCACGATGTGCGCAAGTTCGCCGTCGACACTCTCGGCGTCATCGGCGATTCGTCGGCCGTGACGGCGTTGATCGACCGGCTGGATGACGGCAACGAGAACGTCGTTTGCTCGGCGGCGGAAGCGTTGGGCCGGGTCGGCGACAGCGTGGCCGTCACGCCATTAATCCAGGCGTACGACCGGCATCCCTACGCGCGGCCGCAAGTGGTGGAAGCATTGGGCGTCATCGCCGACCACAAGGCGTTGTCGCTGCTGATTCGCGCGCTGCGTTCGGACGACCCGGTGCTGGTGTTTACCGCCGTGGAGGCGATGGGTAATCTCCGGACGCGCGCGGTAGAACCGTTCCTGCGCGAGCAACTCGCCAGCACGAACGAAGCGCTGCACGAGGCCGTGGTGAGCGCGCTGATCAAAGTGGCGCATGCCACCGATCACTCGATTCTCGATAATCTCCCGGCCGCGCAGTTGCAGCAGTGCCTGATCAAGGCGATCCGCACCGGTGACCGCGAGACCAAGCTGTTTGCGCTGGAAGAATTACGTTCGTGGGATGCGCCAGCTTCGGTCAGCGTCCTGCTCGATGCGCTCAATGATGCCGACGAGGAAGTGGCAGAGCGGGCCAAAGACCTGCTCAGCAAGGCCGCAATTGCCGCGACCGACAAAATCGCCGATGCACTGCGCAAGGCGAGTCCAGCGATCAGCTGTCATCTGTTGGACACGATTGCGGCGACCGGCAATTCGCGCTTCGTCCCGGAAGTTGCGCGCCTGAAGGATCATGCGGATGACGCCGTGCGCGAGCGTGTGGCGTTGGTGTTAGGCCGGATCGGCGATCGCGACATTCTGGAGCTGCTGGTGCAATTGAGCGAAGATCCGGTGTACCACGTTCGCTCGGCGGCGCTCAAGGCCATCGGCTGGATCGGCGCCGAAACGGTGATCGACCGGGTGTTTGCAGCGCTGGATGACGAATATTCCGACGTGCAGCAGGCGGCGCTGGGCGCGCTGGTGCTGAGCGGCGGGCCGGCGGCGATCGATCGCTTCCGCAACGGTCTGGAAGCTGCCGATTCACGGCGGCAGATTTTGGCGGCGCAGGCCCTGGGTTGGATCGGCGAAATGGCCGTGATCGAGCCACTGTTGGACGCGCTCAATCATCCGGAAGCGCAGGTCCGCAAGTCGGCGGTCGAGTCGCTGGGACGCATCGCCGACGCGACGGTGGTGCCGCAAATCCGCGTGCTGCTGAATGACGAGGAGCCAGATGTGCGGAAGGCAGCGATCGACTCCATCATCGCGCTGACGGGCAATGAGTCGTGGAAGGTGATTGTGACGATGCTCGACGACGAGGATGTCTGGGTGCGTTTCCACGCCATCAACGGGCTGGGGCGCATCGCAAATCCGGCGACGCTGGAGGAACTGCTGCCGTTCCTGGGTTGTGAAAACGATGTTCTGCGCGTTGCCGCCGCCAAGGCGCTCGCGCGGCTTCACGATAAGAGGGCACTGCCATTCCTGAAAGGATCGGTGCGCGACAAGAACCCCGATGTCGTCGGCGCAGTCAGCCGGGCGATCGATGAACTGGAGGCGTTAGCCGATGGAACAACATAAAATCCTCGTGGTCGACGACGAGCTGCTCATTCGCGATCTGCTGTATGATTTCTTCGCCGAGAAGGACTGCCTGATCATGACCGCGAACGACGTCAATGAAGCGCTGGAGCTGCTGGAAAAGAACAGTGATTTCGACGTGGTTCTGACCGACCTCAAGATGGACGGTGAGGACGGCCTGAGTTTCGTTGACAAGATTCGCGCCGAATCTCCGCAGTTGCCGGTGATTGTCATGACCGGCTATCCGTCGGTGGAGTCGGCGGTGGAAGCGCTGCGCAAGCGGGTCTATGACTACATTATCAAGCCCTTCAATATCAACCGTCTCTATGCCACCGTCCGGGCGGCATCGGAAGAACATCGTCAATCCAAACGCCAGACGACACAGGTACAGAAGGTATATGTATAAGCGTATTTTGATTGTGGACGATGAAGTCTTCGTCCGGGAGCTGCTGGCAGAATTGCTGGCGCAGGCGGGCTATGAAGTCCATACCGCGGCCAATCAACTGGACACGATCCGCCTGCTGGAGAGCACCGAATATCACGCCGCCCTGGTTGACCTGCGCATTCCCGGCGTCAGCGGCGGGGAGTTGCTGCACCTGATCCGGCGCCTCAACGGCGACGTTTCGATCATCGTGATGACGGGTCATCCGACCGTCGACACGGCGATCGAGGCGTTGCGGCTGGGCGCGCGCGACTACATCGTCAAGCCGTTCCGGCTGAAAGAGGTGGAGCGCACTGTGCAGGACGCCGTGCAGGAGTACCACAATCGCCAGAATTTGCGCCAGCTGAAGGAGCGCGTCGTCGAACTCGAGACGCGCCTGGCCAACATGAATCAACGCGAGAAGCGCGGCAAGCTGGCCGTATTGCGGGCGACGGAGTCGATCGGCACGCTGCCGGAGCTGTGCGATCAGTCGGAGGACGAAATTGACAGCGGACTTCCGGCCGAACCGGCGCTGGCCGCCAAGAACCGGCTGCGCTCCGCGGAACGCCGCACGCTGCTGTCGAGCAGCTCGTAAGACCGATTCTAAAACCAGGGGATTGCCGCAGCGATGTTCGAAGAGACTCTGCAGACCTCAGAGTTGAGCCTGGAAGACTTCATCCTCTTCCGTGACTTCATCCACGAAAAATCGGGCATCTTCTTCTCGGAGAACAAGAAGTATCTCCTGGAGAACCGCCTGACCAAGCGGATGGCGGCGCTCGGCATCCGCTCGCACCGCGATTATTTCTATCAGGTCAAGTACGACACCAGCCTGAAAGAATTCAACATGCTGATGAATCTCGTGACGACCAACGAGACCTCGTTCTACCGCAATCCGCCGCAGTTGACCTGTTTCCAGGAGGAAGTGCTGCCCTTGATTGTCAACAGCCGCAAGCGCCAGGGGCGGAAGCGTTTGCGCATCTGGTCGGCCGGTTGCTCCACCGGAGAAGAGCCATATACGATCGCCATGATTCTGCTGGAGGCGTTCGGCGATCTTGCCGGCTGGAACGTCGAGATCATCGCCAACGACATTTCCGAGCAGGTGCTGCATGCGGCGCGCACCGGCGTGTACACCGAGATGGCCTTACGAACGACACCGCCGGAAATCGTGCGGAAGTATTTCACCCAGGAAGGCCCGTCGTACATCGTCAAGGATGCGGTGAAGCGGCTGGTCACGTTCAGTCATCTGAACCTCACCGACCAGCGGCGGATGTCGCTGATGTCCGAGATGGACTTCGTGTTTTGCCGCAACGTCATGATCTACTTTTCCGACGACGTCAAGCGCCAGATCGTGCGCGACTTTTACGGGGCGCTGGTGCCGGGGGGGTACCTGTTCATCGGCCATGCCGAGTCGTTGCACGGCATCAGCAAGTCGTTCAAACTGATCTACTTCAAGAACGGTCTGGTTTATCACAAGGAGGCGGCGCCGACTGCGGCGGCGCGCGAAGCAGCGACGGCAGAGACCACTGCGGTGGGGGCGCCCGCAACCAGCCGGGCGGCGGCTACGGCGGCGAGCGCGGGCGCTGCTACGGCCGCGACGCATGAAGCGACGATGGATAAGCTGCGCAAGATTCAGGAATTGTTAAGCAGTGCCAGGAAGAAAACATGAGAACTCATAAAGGTAAGGCCGGATATGGGACGCAAAGTACTGGTGGTTGACGACTCTCCGACCATCATCAAGTTTGTCGCGTTCAGCCTCAAGTCGAACGGCTTTGAGGTGATCAGTGCCGCCGACGGGATGGACGCGCTGGAGAAGCTCTCGCACCTGGAGGCGGGGGTTGATCTGGTCATCACCGATCTCAACATGCCTAATGTCGACGGTTATGAACTGATCGCAACCCTGCGGCAGAACCCGCGGTTTCGCAAGCTGCCGATCATCATTCTCTCCTCCGAGGAGAGTGAGCAGGACAAGGTCAAGGGCCGGCAAGCCGGCGCCGACGCCTACCTGGTCAAGCCGTTCAAATCGACAGCGCTGCTGGAGACCATCGGCAAGCTGTTAGGCAACCGGACACCGCAGACAAGTCACACTACGAGATAAGGAGACCGTTATGCCGGAGCTGAAGATTCTCGCCGTTGACGATTCGCCGACGATGCGGCGCATCATCGTCAACACGCTCAAGCGGGCGGGATTTAACGACGTGGCGGAAGCCAGCGATGGGAAGGATGCGCTGGCCAAGATGAAGGTCGACCGATACGATTTCATCATCACCGATTGGAATATGCCGGAGATGGACGGGCTGGCGTTCGTGACGCAGATGCGCAATTCGGACGAGTTTCGCGAATTGCCGGTGTTGATGGTCACGACGCGCTCGGTCAAGGAAGACATCATCGAGGCGATGAAGGCCGGCGTCAACAATTACATCGTGAAACCGTTTACCCCGGAAACGTTGAGTGAAAAAATCGGGCAGGTCCTCAAATCCGTAGGAAAGGGTTGATCATGGAGACGCGTACGCTCTTTACCGGAAGCGAATCGACCAAGAACATTCAGTGCGACCTGCGCAAACTCGCCGAGTCGATTACGCAGATTGTCCAGGGAATCAAACAGGCGCAGGAGCCGCTGACGGAGTCGCGCAAGACGGTGCCGCAGGCCACGGAGCAGCTGGAACGAGTCAGCCGGCAGACGGAAGATGCCGCCCACCGCGTGCTCGACATGGTGGAGGCGATCACGGGGCGCGAAGGCACGATTGACGCGCAGCTCAAGGAGCTGCGGCGCGCCTTACCGGCGACGTACTTCCGCAACAACTCGAAGGTCAAGCGGATCATCGAGCAGGTGCGCAGTTGTGCCGAGAGCAACCAGAATGACGCCTACGCCATTATGGACGCCCTGCAGTTTCAGGATATCACGACCCAGCAGATCGCCCACGCCATCCACATGCTCGAGATGGTGGAGACACGCCTGCACGACGTGCTGATGGATCTGGACGGCGCCGATCGCTCGGAGGAACGGGAAGGCAGCAAACGCAAATTGGCGTTCGATCCGAATGCCAGTTTTTCGACTGACGCCAACCGACAGAACTCGATCGACGAGCTGGTGGACAACATGAATCGCGAACGAGGCAAGAAGTAGGGAACTATGGCTGATCACGGCGTCGCACTCGATGACATGCGGGAAATCATCGATGAGTTCATGATCGAGGCGGATGAGATCATTTCCAAGCTGGACGAAGACATGGTCAAGCTGGAGAAACGCTCCGACGATCTGGACTTGCTTAACGAGATCTTCCGCGGGGCGCACACGATCAAGGGGACTTCCGGATTTCTCGGCTTTGACAGAGTTTCCGAGCTGACGCACAAGATGGAAGACGTGCTGAACAAGCTACGCAAGGGCGAGCTGCGCACCAACGCCGCCATCATGGATGTCCTGCTCGAATCGATCGACACGCTCAAGGTGTTGCTTGACGACGTGCGCCAGGGGCGCGAATCAACGATCGACTTGTCGGCGGTCAAGGCAAAGCTGATCGCTATTGATCAGGGCCAGGTTCCGGAAATACCGGCGCCGGCGGCAAGCAAGTCGACCGGCAAGAAGAACGGCAAGGGCAAGAAAGCCAAGGCGGCGGCTGGGTCTGCGGCGGCGGCGACGGTGAGCGAACCGGTTCCGCCAATCCCGGTCGAGGCGGTGGAAGAAGAAAGCCCAGAACCGGAGCCGGCGGCGGACACCGCAAGTGTCCCGACCGTGGGACGGGGCGCACTCGAACTCAAGCGCGGGGCCGATCAGACAATTCGCGTTGACGTCAACCGCCTGGACAGCCTGATGAACATCATGAGCGAACTGGTGCTGGGGCGGAATGCGTTGTTGCAATTCGCCAGCAAGGCATCGCTGCGTTTCGAGGGCGACGAGTTGTTCGAAGAGCTGAATCAGACGGCGACGCAGATCAATTTCATTACGACCGAATTACAGATGTCGGTCATGAAGATGCGGATGTTGCCGATCGGCAAGGTCTTCAACAAGTTTCCGCGCGTCGTCCGCGACCTTGCCCGCCAGCTGAACAAGGAAGTCGAATTGACGATCCACGGCGAGGAAACCGAGCTGGACAAGTCGGTGATCGAGGAAATCGGCGACCCCCTCGTCCATTTGGTGCGCAATGCCGTCGACCACGGCATCGAGTTGCCGGATGTCCGGGAGCGATCGGGGAAGCCGCGCCAGGGCACGATCAAGCTGAGCGCGAGCCAGGAAGGTTCGAATATCGTCATTCGGATTTCCGACGACGGCGCCGGCCTGGATGTTGATCGTATCCGCGAAAAGGCGGCGGAAAAGAAATTGGGCACCGCGGAGGAAATTCAGCGGATGAGCGACCGGGACATCTTTTCGTTCATTTTTCATCCCGGGTTTTCCACGGCCAAGGTGATCTCCGACGTTTCCGGCCGCGGTGTGGGCATGGATGTCGTTCGCACCAATATCGAGAAGCTGAAGGGGCTGATCGACATCGAGTCCGCGCGCGGGCAGGGAACGGCGATTGTCATCAAGCTGCCGCTGACGCTGGCGATTGTGCAGGGGCTGCTGGTGGAGACCGGCAGCGAGTTGTTTATCCTGCCGCTGGCGTCGGTATCGGAAACCGTCAAGATCACGCGGGATGAGATTCACTCGATTAATCAGCGGGAAGTCATCCGCCTGCGCGATGCAGTCCTGCCGATCGTCGATTTGGCGACCACATTCTTCAAGAAGCAGGAGACGCGGGCATTTGCCGGGCGCCAGAACGCTTACGTAGTTGTCCTCGGACTGGCCGACCGCCGTCTGGGTCTGGTGGTCGAGCGGCTGCTTGGCCAGGAGGAAGTGGTGATCAAGCCGCTGGGAGAACTGCTCGGGCAGACGCCGGGAATTGCGGGGGCGACAATCATGGGGGATGGCCGGGTCCGGCTAATCGTTGATCCGGTCGGAATTTTCTCGATGGTGAAGTAACCTGAGAGCAGGCAGGCATGACGACTCAAAACAAGATCCGCATGTTGGTCGTAGACGACTCGGCATTCATGCGCAAAGCGATCCAGATGATGGTCGCCGATGATCCCGGAATCGAAATCATCGGCCAGGCGGCGAACGGGAAGGACGCGATCGAGCGCGTGCTGGAGTTGCGCCCCGACCTGGTGACAATGGATATCGAGATGCCGCAGATGGACGGGCTGGCCGCGCTGCGCCAGATCATGGAGAAGCATCCGACGCCGGTGATCATGGTGTCGTCGTTAACCTCGGAAGGCGCCAAGATCACGCTTGATGCGCTCGATCTCGGCGCGGTCGACTTTATCCCGAAGCAGCAATCGTTCGTTTCGCTCGACATCGTCAAAATCAAGGCGGATTTGATTGCCAAAATTCATCATATCTACACGCGGCGGCGCACGCTCATGGCGCAGTACGCCCTGCGCAAAGG
>JADYYF010000020.1 GCA_020853795.1 Candidatus Zixiibacteriota bacterium | reverse complement strand
CGTCTCAATCTCGAAGAATTCGAATCCAGCGCTCTTCAAAGCGTCAATCAGCGCCGGAATTCGATCCTGATGCAAGAGCGGCTCACCTCCGGTAATCACGACATGAACGTCGCGAAACTGGCCGTCTTTTCCGTCCAGCAGCGCCATGGCCTCCGCTGCGATCTGGTCGGCCGTCAGCAGCTCACCTTCCTCGATCTTCCCGGCGTCCCACGTAAACCGCGTGTCGCACCAGGCGCAACCGAGATTACAGTACTTGAGGCGAATGAACACCGCCGGCGTTCCCGCATACCGCCCCTCACCCTGAAGCGAATAGAAGACTTCGGTCACGGGCAGTTTGTCGTGAAACTGCTCCGGCCATGGAGCCAGCGGCGGCTGGTAACTCATCGACCGGAGCCGGCCCCGACCGAACGGATGTATTTGGTGGGATCGGGAAGTCCGGCAGCCTCAAAACCGCGTCGGCGAATGATACAACTGTCGCACTCGCCGCATGCCAGCCCCTGATCGTCAGGATCGTAGCAGCTCAACGTCAGGGAATAGTCGACGCCGAGTCGCGTGCCCTCCTGAAGGATCTGCGCCTTGGTCAGCTGAATCAATGGCGCGTTGATGATAATCCGATTCCCCTCGGTGCCGGAGCGCGTCGCAAAATTCGCCATGATCTGAAACGCCTCGATGAATTCCGGCCGGCAGTCGGGATAGCCGGAATAATCCACCGAATTGGCGCCGATGAAAATCGTCCCGGCGCCGATTACCTCCGCCCACGCCAGACCCACCGTCAAGAAGATCGCGTTCCGTGCCGGCACGTACGTTACCGGCACCTGGCGGCTGATCAGCGTCTCGTCGCGATTCTTCGGAACCTTTAAATTGGCCGTCAACGCCGAGCCGCCGATCGGCGTCAGGTCGATCGGGAAGAACAGGTGCTGCTCGACTCCCAGGGATTCAGCCACACGCTTGGCCGCCGCAATCTCGTGCCGATGCCGCTGTCCGTAGTCAAATGTCAGCGCCGACACCTGGTAGCCGTTGACCTTCGCCAGCGCCAACGCGGTGGCCGAGTCAATCCCGCCACTCAACAGCACAACGGCGCGGTTCTCGTTCATCGGAGTTAACGGGGTCATGATGCGAATATAAACCCTCAAATGCGACGGTCAACCCCTAATGCCCGCTTGCCGATTCCCGCCGCGCTGTGTATACTGCGCCCCATGGAACCGAGCTACGAAGACCGTCAGGATCATATCCGCGCCTGGCAAACGCCGTCGATCGAAACCTTCCGCAATATCTACGCCGACCGCGACTACGAAGTGCGCATGGAAACGGCTGAGTTCACCTGTGTCTGTCCCAAGACCGGCCTGCCCGATTTTGCGACCTTGATTTTGACCTACGTTCCCGATGCACTCTGTGTCGAACTCAAGAGCTTTAAAGAGTACCTGCTGGCCTACCGCAATCAAGGTATCTTCCACGAGAATGTCGTCTCCAAGATCTCTGACGACCTCGTCGCGGCCCTGAATCCGCGCCGTCTGCGTCTCGAAGGCCGCTTCAACAATCGCGGCGGTATCCAGACTACCGTCGTCCGCGAGTATCGGAAGTAACCGCAACGCAATGAATCAGCCGTCTGCCCAGTACTATCTCGAAACCCTCGAAGTCGGCCCGTTGCAGGTGAACTGCTACCTGCTCGGCTGCGAGAAGACTCGCGCTGCGGTGGTCATTGACCCGGCCGGTGATGCGCCAATCATCCTCGCGGCCATCGAGCGCCGACGAGCCCTGGTCACGGCGATCCTCTTGACCCACGGCCACTATGATCACCTCGGTGCCGTCAGCGAAATCAAGGCTTATTGCCACGCCCCGATTATGATCCATCGCCTCGATGCCGAGTGCCTGACCAACCCCATGATCAACCTCAGCGCGCTTACCGGCGACAACCTCGTCTGCCCGCCTGCAGATCGGCTTCTCGAAGAGGGCGATACGGTCGCTTTCGGCGAGTTCAATCTGAAAGTCCTGCACACCCCCGGGCATACGCGGGGAAGTGCCAGTTTCGTCTTTGATCAATCCGTCTTTGGCGGCGACCTGCTTTTCTACGGCAGCATCGGCCGCACCGATCTGCCCGGCGGATCGTTCGATGAAATCGAGCGCTCAATCGTTCGGAAAATCTATACGTTGCCGGACGACTACATTGTCTACCCCGGGCATGGCGAGCCCACAACCGTCGGCTTCGAGAGGAAGCACAACGCTTTCGTCAGACACTCTGCATGAAATACCCCATCGGCGATTCGCATGTTCATTCCGACCACTCGGTTGATGCCAAAGGCACTCTGCGTGAGTATTGCCTCAAGGCCTTCGAACTGGGTCTCTTCGAAATCACATTCACAAATCATTATGAGTTAATGCCTTCGCGTAAAGATCGCATGGGTCACTTCATGATCGGCGGCGAACGCCTGCCAGCCGGCCCCGATCCGGTCAAGCGCTACATCGACGAAGTCCGCGCGATTGGCGAGGAATTCTTCCCCTCTGGCCTGAAAGTCAATGTCGGCCTCGAGATCGGCTGGGATATTCGGCTCTATGATCGCCTGGTAAAGGAACTGAAGGATTTCCAGCTTGATTTCGTCATCGGGTCGGTCCACGATATCGACGATGAGCCGATCCTCGAACGCCCCTACGGCCCCGAGTTCTTCAAGTCCAAACCCATCGAAGCGTGGATCGGAAAATACTTTAACAAAGTCTCGGAAATCGCTGATTCACAACTATTTAACGTTATTGGCCACTTCGATGTCTACAAGCGCTATGGCCGCCCGGTTTACGGCGAGTCGCTCCGTGACGCCCACAAGCCTTTCCTGCCAGTTGTGTTCGAAAAGATGATCGCGAACGACTTGGCACTTGAGATCAACACCTCTGGAATTCGCCACGGGCTCGGCGAATACTACCCTTCGATCGACATCCTCAACGAAGCGCGGCGCGCCGGTGTGATGATCAGTTCGCTTGGCTCCGACGCCCACAGCCCCGAATATTTGGCACTCGATTTCGAAGCGGCACTGCCGTTGATCCCCGAATTGCTTCCGTGCGGCCTTGAAGAAGGATATGACCTCTAAGCTGCCGCGCGAGTTTTTCCGGCAGCCCACCCTCGAAGTTGCCCGCGCTCTGATCGGTAAGGTCTTCGTCGTCAACCGTGGCGGCATGCGGCTGTCGGGTCGCATCGTTGAGACCGAGGCTTACATCGGGGAAGACGACCCCGCCTGCCACGCGCGCTTTGGGCTGACCAGCCGGAATGCAATCATGTTCGGCGACGCCGGTTATCTTTACGTTTACTTCATTTACGGCATGTACGATATGCTGAACTTCGTGACCGAACCAAGAGGTCATCCCGCGGCGGTGCTGATTCGCGCGCTCGAACCGCTGGGGGGAATCGAAACCATGCGCGCCCATCGTGGCGTACAGGATCGACATCGACTGACTTCCGGCCCCGGCATGCTTTGCCGCGCCCTGAAAATCACCACCGCCGACACCGGCCAGAGCCTCACCAGCCGCGAGTTCTTCGTGCTCGACGATGGCGCTCCGGCGCCGCGTCTGCGCCAAACGTCGCGGATCGGGATCACCGAAGGCCACGATTTATTGTGGCGATTTTGCGACGCGGAAAGTACATTTGTCTCCCGCAAGTAGGAGGAAACAGAGTGGGTCAAGTACAAGGACAAATTAAGTCCAAAGACGTGCCGCTGTCGATTTTCGACAACGTCCTCGCACAAATCGATGCGGCCGCCTCGCTGCTGAAAATCGACCCGGCGCTGGTGGAAATCATGAAACAGCCGCGTCGGAGCGTCATAGTTAACCTGCCGATCCAGATGGACAACGGGACATTTCGAGTCTTTACCGGCTATCGCGTCCAGCACTCGATCGTCCGCGGCCCGGCCAAGGGCGGGATTCGCTTTCATCCCAAGGTCTCGCTCGATGAAGTGCAGGCCCTCGCCAGTTGGATGACTTGGAAATGCGCGGTCGTGAATATCCCCTTCGGCGGCGCCAAGGGCGGAATTACCTGCGATCCAAAGAAGATGTCCAAGGGCGAGCTCGAACGCCTGACCCGCCGCTACACCGCCGATCTGCTCGATATCTTCGGCCCCGACTCCGACGTGCCCGCGCCCGACGTCAACACCAACGAACAGACGATGGCGTGGATCATGGATACTTATTCGATGCATGTGCGGCACACCGAAGCCGCCGTGGTAACGGGCAAGCCGTTCGTCGTCGGCGGGTCGCACGGTCGCCGTGAGGCCACGGGCCGCGGCGTCATGCTGGCCGTGCGCGAAGCTTACAAGGCGCTGGGCAGGGATCTAAAAAAAGCGACCGCCGGTGTCGTTGGCTTCGGCAACGTCGGCTCGGTCGCGGCCGAACTGCTGCATGCACTCGGCGTCAAGATCGTCGCCGTCACCGACGTGATGGGCGGAGTGATGAACACCAGCGGCCTTGACATTCCGCGTCTGATCGCGCACACTGCCGCCACTGGCTCGGTCGTTGGCTTCCCCGGCACCACGCCGGTCACCAATGACGAACTCGTCGCGCTCGATGTCGAAATCCTCGTGCCGGCGGCACTGGAAAATCTGATCACCGCCGAAAACGCCGGCGACGTCAAGGCCAAACTCATCGCCGAGGGCGCCAACGGCCCGACTACGCCCGAGGCAGACGCCATCCTCGACAAAAAGGGCGTGTTCATCATTCCCGATATTCTCTGCAACGCCGGCGGCGTGACGGTGTCGTACTTCGAGTGGGTCCAAAATCGCATCGGCTATTACTGGACGGAGGACGAAGTCAATCGCCGCCTCGAGATCGCGATGGTGGCCGCATTCAACGACGTCCATGCGATGGCGCAGCAATACCAAGTCAACATGCGCACCGCGGCATTCATGCTGGGCCTCAAGCGCGTGATTGACGTCATCATGCTGCGCGGCGTCTACGCCTAAGTCACCGCGACGCACACCTCGATTATTCCCGCCGCTCGCCTTCGGGCGGCGGATTTGTTT
>JADYYF010000019.1 GCA_020853795.1 Candidatus Zixiibacteriota bacterium | reverse complement strand
CGGTCGTATCGCCGAAGAAGTAGAGTTTGTTCTTGATGATCAGGACGAACATGCCGCTGACGACGGTCAGATCCTCCCGCTTGCCGATGATTTCCAGCGCCGGCCGAATCGTCTCCGGGTAGTGCTGGGCTACGCCGGCCAAGTAGGCATCGGCATCGCCCATGTGGACCATCATCGCGCCAAAGTAATTCGGGTTGCGCATCAGCATCCGGGCATCGTATAGCGTAACGCCTTTGCGGTGGCGCAGCCGGAACATCTCTTTGACGTATTTTTCAAAATTTGGCGACGAGTGCGGATGGATGATTTCGATACCGGCCATGTCGATCTCGTTCTCAGCGGCCAGTTGCCGGATATCGCTTTCCTTACCCAGGACGATCGGACGCGCGAAGCCCTCGTGATTGACGATCATGGCAGCGCGCAGCACCTTCGGCGAGGTGCCTTCGCTAAACACGATCCGTTTCGGTGCTGTCTTGGCGCGGTCGATGAGGGTCGAGCGGATTTCGCGACCCAGGCCGAGCCGGTGCTCGAGCTGGCTCTTGTATTCGTCTATGTCGACCTCAACGCGGGCCACGCCGGAATCCATCGCGGCTTTGGCGACCGCCGAGGCCTCCCACAACAACACGCGCGGGTCGAACGGCTTGGGGATGATGTACTCGCGGCTGAACTTGAAGCTCGACACGCCGTAAGCGCGCGCCACGGCATCTGGTACGTCTTCTTTGGCGAGGGTTGCCAGCGCCTTGACTGCCGCGATCTTCATCTGCTCGTTGATCGCGCTGGCGCGGACATCGAGTGCCCCGCGGAAAATGAACGGGAATCCAAGCACGTTGTTGACCTGATTGGGATAATCGGAGCGGCCGGTTGCCATGATCACGTCTTTGCGTACTGAAACGGCATCGGGATAAGTGATTTCCGGATCGGGATTGGCCATCGCGAAGATGATCGGATCCTTGGCCATCGTCCGGACCATGTCCTTGGTAACCAGGTCCTTGGCCGAAACGCCGACGAACACGTCGGCATCGACCAGTGCGTCCGCCAGGGTATGGCAGTCGGTCTTCTTGACGAACTGGGCTTTATACTTGTTCCAGTTGTCGCCGCGGCCTTCGTACATCACGCCCTTGCTGTCGGCCATCATAATATTCTCGAGCTTGACGCCGAGCGAGAGATAGAGCTTGGCGCAAGCGATGCCGGCGGCGCCTGCACCGGAGAAGACAACGCGTACCTTGCCGATATCCTTGCCGCACAGTTCCAGCGCGTTCAGCAGCGCCGCGCCCGAAATGATAGCCGTACCGTGCTGGTCATCATGGAAGACCGGGATATTTAAGAGTTTCTTGCACTCTTCTTCGATATGGAAGCATTCCGGCGCCTTGATATCCTCGAGATTGATCCCGCCGAAAGTGGGCTCCAGGATTTGGCAGGTGCGGATGATTTCTTCCGGGTCTTCGGTATTCAGCTCGATGTCGAACACATCGATGTCGGCAAAGCGTTTGAACAGGACGCCCTTGCCTTCCATGACCGGCTTGCCGGCCAATGCCCCGATATTGCCAAGGCCGAGTACCGCGGTGCCGTTCGAGATCACTGCCACCAAATTGCCTTTGGCGGTGTAAGTGTAGGCATCGGCCGGATTCTTCTCAATTTCCAGGCAGGGTTGCGCCACGCCCGGGGTGTAAGCCATGGATAAGTCACGCTGGGTGACGCACGGCTTGGTCGGTACAACCTCGACCTTCCCGCGCCGGCCCATGGAGTGGTATTGTAAGGCTTCTTCACGTTTAATCACAAAAGCATCTCCCGTTTCGGGTTTTTCCAAGAAGTGAATATAGTAATTATGATCCAGTCAACCAAGATAAATTGCGGTCGGAATTCAGGATTTTGTGCAAATTTTCACAAAGACTCGGCTATATCAGGTCGATATAAACCGCATGTTGCTGTGGGATTTGGCGGGCGAATTGCTGTTTGCCGACTGCCATCAAGTGCGACAAATTGCGCCCCATGGTCAACACGTTGATCCGCCGATTGGCGTTGATCAAAGCCGAATTCGGAACGGCGCTCGCCACGGAAAAGTCCCAACTGCTGCACGACCTGGCTTCGGCCAGAATCCGCTTGGTCGCCGACCTGATAAGCTATCACGATTCACTCTGTTACCTGCGCGCCTACTGCGACAGCCCGGAGCTCTTGCAGTTTGTCGACTATGAGCTGGACCGCTTCAGCCGCCGTCTGCGACAACTGAAGCGGCCTCTCGGCAAGAGCGCTCGCCTTCGGTTGGAACGCTCCGGCATCGTCGGCACGAGCTTCACTCACGATTTCGGATATCAGATGACGAAGTGGCTCCTGCAGAATTTTCCGACAGCCGCCGATTTCGATTACGCCGAATTGCGAAAGCTCAAGGGCGACCCGATTCTCGATTTGTTGCCGGCACTTGTGACCTGGAACGAGAATGACGCCGTCGACGACCCCTACCTCACCACCGAGGAAATCCGTGATGCCGATATCGGCAGCCGGCACATCTCGCCGCTGCAGTGGTTTGTCGAACTCTTTCGTCGCTTGCCCGCCGACGAAAATCTCAAGCGCTTGCTCTTCGACAAGATCGCCTTCTCATTGCGAATTACGATCGGGAAGCAGCCGTTTGCCATTACCAACAGCCGCGAGCCGGTAGGGGATTACTTTTTTCAGCAGGAGCCGCTGCAACGTGGCTATCCCGACTTGCGCAGTGACTTGCGCCGGACCCGGCTCACGCCGAATTTGCTTGACCCAATCTCGGGCCGCAAGATCATCGACCGTGCCCGCATGGCACTGCTCGTGCGCCGTCGCGAGCTGTGGCCGCTGTCGTTTGCAAACGAGCAGGAAGTTTGGGCAGCCGCGATCGGTCGCGGCACCACGATTTATCTTCTCGGTATGCTGCCCGAGACGCGCTTGCCGTTGGAGGCAAACTACTCCGCGCTGCTGGTTCGCAATGGCGTGCCGATCGGCTATGGTGTGGCCGCCATGGTCGGCGAGCGGCTCGAACTGGCGATCAATATCTTCGATAGCTTCCGCCGCTGCGAGGCGGCCTTCATCTACACGAATTTCTTGCGGATGCTGCACCAACTCTTTGGCTGCAGCTATCTGGTCGTGCGGCGCTACCAAGTTGGCTATGACAATCCCGAAGGGCTCGAATCGGGAGCGTACTGGTTCTACTACAAGCTCGGATTTCGCTCTCTTGATAGTGGATTGCGCGAACTCGCTGAAACCGAAGCGGCGCGTATCGCCGCCCGTCGCGGCTACCGCACTCCCTTGACGATGCTCAAGCGGCTGGCGGAGTCTGATCTCTGCCTGAATCTCCGTCGCCCCCGTGACTTCAGTGATCGTGACTTTGCCCTGGGACAGATTGCGCTGTTGCAGACGCGCTTCATCGCGCAGGCGTTTGCCGGCGATCGTGATCGCGCCCGGCGCGAAGCGCCGAAGACCGCGGCAAAGCGGCTTGCCGTGCGCTCAACGGCGGGTTGGTCGAGGTTGGAGCG